>NZ_FR890716.1:85574-87302 GCF_000435935.1 Ruminococcus sp. CAG:57
GCACGTCTGTTGATACCTGCGTGGATAGTCATAAAGTCAACGCCCTCTTCTGCATGGGCTTTTACTACCTTAAGAAAGTCCTGAGCGGATATCTCAAGGAGGTCTTTATCGAGGTAGCCGATAGCGTCATACATAGGAACAGTGCCTATCATGGCAGGCGACTTTGCTACTAGCTCTTTTCTGAAAGTATTGGTCTTGCCGTAGTTTGACAGATCCATGATAGCTTCAGCGCCGAACTTGATAGCCATATCCACTTTCTGCATCTCAATGTCATAATTCTTAGCGTCCCCTGAGATACCGAGATTTACGTTTATCTTAGTTTTAAGACCTTTACCGATACCCTCGGCAGAGAGAGCAGTATGGTTTACGTTGGCAGGGATCGCCACCTGACCTGCTGCAACAAGAGCCATAAGCTCGTTTACGTCCATATTTTCTTTCTTAGCCACTGTTTCCATTTCAGGGGTAACGATACCCTTTTTAGCGGCTTCCATTTGAGTTTTATAATTTCTCATAGAACAGTTCCTTTCAAATCGTAATAGTCATAAAAGTGATTAACGGGGCTATGTCCTTTGCCCACTGTGAATGATTTTTCTATTGCCTCGGTGATATAGTTTTTCGCCTTTGTTACAGCGGAGAGCATATCCATACCGTGGGCAAGGTTTGCAGTTATGGCAGATGACAAAGTACAGCCAGTGCCATGGGTATTAGGCGAATCAACACGCTTGCAGACAAGCTTATGAACACCCTCTGGGGTACAGAGATAATCCACAGCGTCGCCAGTGAGATGACCGCCTTTGACGAGGACGTTTTTTACGCCCATATCCATTATTATCCTTGCGGCTTTTTCCATATGGTTTTCATTCTTTATCTCCAAGCCTGAGATAGCTTCAGCTTCGGGGATATTCGGTGTAAGGAGCGTAACTATAGGAAAGAGCTTTTCCCTCATGGTGGAAACAGTTCCGCCCTCAGAGAGAGCGTCGCCGCTTGTAGCGACCATGACGGGATCGCAGACGATAATACTTGGTTTATACTCATTAAGCTTATCCGCAACTGCTGAAATAATTTCGGCAGTTGGGAGCATACCGAGTTTTACGGCATCGACGTGGATATCCTCAAACACAGCGTCTATCTGTTTTTGTATCTCCTCAACGGGTACGTTGAAAACAGACAGCACACGGGTAGTATTTTCAGCGACGACAGAGGTAATAACGCTCATGCCGAAAGTTTCATTAGCGCTGAAGGCTTTAAGGTCGGCTTGTATACCTGCGCCACCGGAGCAATCCGAGCCTGCCACTGACAAACATTTTAACATACTTTATTCCTTTCTTATGGAAAAGGGGAAACAAAAAAACCTCCTGACCATGCAGGAGGTAAATTTACACAAAACTTGCTTCCTACACTGGTCTTGACCAACAGGTTCAAAGGGTCAGGTTTTACCTTCTCAACCCAGCTTTTTGCTTGGGTCCCCCTGCAAACTTTATTCGATTTTTCGCAGTTTTTCTGCTTTTTTATTATAACACCGGTCAGCGAGATTGTCAAGGAAAAATTGTGTAGATATCGCAAGTATTATCGAGCAAACAAAATCGGGCTGTCGAGGGCGCCAGCCCCTACATTTACATTTGAAAATTTGCCGATACAGTTATTCGACAGTTTGTTATGCCGCAAGATCGCTCTGCTCGGTGTTTCCTCTACTTTGTGTTGGTGTTCAGCTCGGTTTGACTCCGCCAT
>NZ_FR890716.1:87374-105709 GCF_000435935.1 Ruminococcus sp. CAG:57
TACTACAGTATTCTCCTGATAGTGTTTATCTTTCCGCAATACTTGATATTTGCAAGAGGCTGTATTCTGATCCCATAATATGTACTCATAGCATGGACTATTTTTCCACCGCCTATATACATTGCTACATGGCCATAGTTATTACAGATTATCAGGTCTCCTGCTTCTATATTCTTCAAAGACACTGCTTTTCCCATTTTCGCCTGCGAATATACGCTGTTATACATATTAACACCGGCTTTTCTATAGGCTTGCATTGTCAATCCACAGCAGTCCGTTGCCTTATACTTTGTTCCGCCCCAGACATATCTTCCGCCGTTCATGCTTGCGGCATAATCAACGGCTGTTTTTATTCTTGCTTTTCTCTCAGGTGTACGCTTCACACCTTTTCCTACCTTGACGTACTTACCCTTATGATCGCCTTCATTGATAAGGACATAATTTGCTCCGCCGATATTCTTGCTCTGACCTGCCACACGCTTATTTTTATCGGTAGTGAGAGTACCCGACACAGCCACAGAGGCTTTTGTTTTTGAGGATTTCTTGAACCTACCGTTTTTAAAGCTATAAAGCTGAACGTTTTTATCTATATAATAGTATGTTTTTGCTGCTGTCTTTACGTTGAGGACCGATGACTCTGACTTGGCACTGCCGTTTACCGCTTTGACGGTGACTTTATATTTTGTGGAAGCTTTAAGATAAAGCTTGCCGTCATTGGTTATATTTATATAGTTATCCTTTTTAAGTGCCTGCCATGTATATTTTCTTACATAGCGTCCGTTTACATAGACCTCAAATGTAGTCTTTGATGAAAAGCTGGTGAGATTTTTTACTCCTGCTTCTATTTTGTTTGAATACGCTTGTCTTTTTATCAAAACAGGTTTTGTCATCAAGTCAGCGGCAGAAGCTGTTATAACATTCACATAAGTCTTAGCGGATTCCTGCGGTGCAAATGCCACAAAGCTTATCATTATAACTGATGAAATTATCACTGCTGTTATTTTTCTTATTATGTTGATAACGGATCAGTCCTTTCCGGTTTTTGTATTCATGTACTTATACGATTTCATTTATACTATTATACACCGTAAATTATTACAATCTGTAATAATTAAGTTTCTATTTTGTAAACCTTTATGATAATATTATACATTTTTGTTTATCGTTAGTATATTAATCTCCTATTTTAATGCAGTTGTTGGTGCTTTCTTGCATTATCATGAACAGCATATCATTATTTATTAATATTATATAAATATAATTTATGACAATCTTACAAATATAAGAAAAACATCATCTTATGGTTTGGTCGATTTAATCAAGAAAATTCTACAAATTGGTATTAGTCTTTTGCATCACTTGCGAAAACGTTTGCTACTATAAAATTACAGCATTCTCAAAGATTGAGAACGATATGTGAAAACTAAAATTATTTTGCGTAAATTAATTGTGAAAAGTGACAAAAAAGCCGTTCACAATCAGTGAAAAAGTTCTGAAAATTAATTTTTTATAAATAAAATATTGCGAATACCATTGACAAACATAGTTTACTGTAGTATAATTTCATTAGAAAATACAGAAAACGTTTAAGTTCAGTTACGAGGTATATATTTATAGTGGGTATAATGGAGGTCACGCTGATGAAAAGCATTAATTTTATGGGCGACAATGGTTTCAAAGAAGCACTTGAGAGCGTTGGTGTAACTGCAAGCAGCAGTATCAGCAGCGAGAAGATCTCGGGCTGTTTTAAATATGTTACGGCTGACGATATGTGTATTATCACTGGATACTGCGGTGACAGCCATATCGAAGTGCTGGAGCTTCCTTTTGAGCTTCGTGGCAAAAAGGTCATAGCTGTTGCAGGCGGTGCTTTCGCACATCTTTACGACCTTAAATGTGCTGTTATCTCAAAGGACGTTGTTATCATCGGAAGAAAGGCATTTTACAAATGCTGTTCACTGGTGAATGTGACTATACCTGAGAGCGTAAGGTTTATTGGTGAGATGGCATTCTGCGGTTGTGAATCTCTGAGATTTGCGACTATACCTGACGGTGTGGAAAGGATACTGCCATTCACATTCTACAATTGCGACAGTTTGGAGAGAGCTGACCTGCCTGAGAGCGTAAGAGAGATCGGTGAGTCTGCATTCGGTTTCTGCTCTTCAATGAAAGAAATTTGTCTTAATGAAAATATAGTTTCCATAGGAAACGGAGCTTTCCAGAACTGCATTTCTCTGAGAGAGCTTGAGATACCGACAGCTATGATCGAGATCGCAGAGAATGCTTTCACATTCTGCTCAGGTCTGGAAGCGGTCTCTATACCATTTGGAATCGAGGCTGTTGGCGACTACGCATTCTTCGGCTGCTCTGCTCTGAAAAAGGTTGAGTTCGCAGGATCTGTAAGAAAGATAGGCGAGTGTGCATTTGCACTTTGTGAGAAGCTCGAGAGCGTTTATCTTCCTGATTCCGTTAGCAGAATAGGCAAGAGAGCGTTTGCTCAGAATACTGTAGTTAAGACGGTGAGGATATCAGGCAAGATCGCCTATGTTGGAAGCGAGGCTTTCCGTGGCTGTAATGCTTTGAGAGAAGTTGTTATCCCATCATCTGTGAAGAAGCTTGGCGCAAAGGCTTTCGTGGATTGCTCTGAGTTAAGAAGCGTTGTTATTCAGCATGGTGCCGATGGCATTGCGGAGGACGCTTTTGAGAGAGGTGCAGCCTTGATCACTGCTGACGCTGTTCCTGCACTTGATGACGAAACATTCAGGATAGCCGAGGCTGTTTACAACAAAAATTTCGCTTTATAAAATATATAACCTCTGGATCTGGGCGGCAGCTTTTAAGTTGCCGCCTTTTTTCTGTCTATTTTCAGGTGTGATATAATAATCCAAGTCGGTAGGATATAGGTCATTGTCGGTGGTACATAAAAAAAACGAGCGACCAAAGGTCGCCCTGCGATATGTAAACAAAAAAATACGTTCTGCATAATGCAGAACGTATTCAGTGGGGTGGGTAGTGAGATTCGAACTCACGGTCTTCAGTGCCACAAACTGACGCGTTAGGCCAGCTACGCTATACCCACCATACATATTAGAAGAAAATACTCGCAGCAGATTTTCATCTGGAACGAGTTTAATGGTACGCCATACTGGATTCGAACCAGTGACCTACCGCTTAGAAGGCGGTTGCTCTATCCAACTGAGCTAATGACGCATACTGTACTCATTAATATCTCAAACTCGGATAAAAGTTTAAGATATATTGGAGCGGGTGATGGGAATCGAACCCACATGACCAGCTTGGAAGGCTGGAGTTCTACCACTGAACTACACCCGCATACTGCCTGACCAGGCGTTTTTGGTGGTCTTTCAAGCTTACCGCTCAATCAACGATATTTATTATACCACTACAAGAGCCTTTTGTCAAGCACTTTTTTATATTTTTTTCATCTAAACTCAACTTTGTGCAATTTCACTTATTTGTTCTTTTTATGTTGTTTCATTTTATTCACTATAACATCTTTGAACAAAAAGCCAACGATACCTGCTACGAGAGCTACTCCAAGCACCACAAGTGCAACTGTGAAGTTGCCGCTTTTTACATTGCTCCCCAAAATCGTGGAGAGCATTATTGCCGGAAGTCTGCAAGGCATGACATAATAGAAAAAATCCTTCTTGCTTATGGGAGTCAGGGGGACGATATATGAGATAACGTCCTTGGGTATTCCCGGTATGAGATAGAGGATTATAAGGATAACGGTTAGCTTTTTCTCATTTTGCAGGAATTTGAATTTTTTTAGCTGTTTCTCGTCAACAAAGGCTTCCACTATTGGTCTGCCAAATTTTTTCACAAGCACGAATATTGCCATTGTGCCAAGGAGTGTACCTAAGAATGATAGCAACCCGCCCCAGAACCAGCCGAACAGCACTCCACCCACCACTTGTATAGGCGGTATGACCGCTATGACCACTTGAAGAGCTTGTATGAAAGTAAAGATAAGCACTCCCACAATGCCACTGTAGTTATCAAGCTTACGCTCCAAGGCTGCAATGCCTGCCTTGCTGTGAAGCGCTTTTATAAGAGGTATACACGCCACTGTAGCCATTGCTATGACCGCTATTATTGCAACAAGGCTTATTATCTGTATTTTTTTCTTGTGCCTTGCAGTTTGTATTTTCGCCTCGTTTAATATTTCTTTCTCTTGTTCTTCGTTCATAAAAACGTCACCGTCATTTTCTTCTGAGTATTTTTTTCCTAAACCAATTTATGTACATATCTGTCAACTGTGTGAGGGCATAGTCATAAATAAAGAAAAACAGGTTCGCCGCCGCCCACAGAACAAGCACGGCATACTTGCCAAACATCTCCATGCCCTCGAGCATATCCACCGAAGTAAAGATATACTGAAATGCCAAAAAGAAGATGACTATCGCCACATTGAACACTGCAAGCTTTATTGCCCACACCAATAGGCGGTTTTTCTTTTGGTCGAGATAATATTTAAGTATTGGATAATACCCCATGAACAATATGAAAAGCAGGGTTGCTTCATAATTTGGGGTTACGAAAATGCTCAGCAGGCTCACTGCACAATAGGTGGCTATCGCCCAGTTTTTATCCACCTCCACTATCATCACAACCATCATGAAGCCGGCGAAGGTCGGGATAGTATAATCGAGCATGGGCAAAAAGCTGCTTGAAAACATCAAAAGCAGGCAGACAGCAGAGCATATGCCGCCAAGTGCCACTCGAAAAGCTATTTTATTTCTCATGATTATTTAGCAGCACGGTATAAGGTCGCCGCCCATCATTTCACAGCAGCAGTCTGCACAGCAAAGGGAGGAACAGCAGTCAGGGCCGCTCATGCCGCCTGCTTGGTAGCCCTGAGTTGGGTTGCCGCTCATATAGCCGCTTCGCTGTCTGTTCATCTGGGCTAACACGCTTTGATACTCCATGTTATTAGGGTCGAGCTGGACGGCTCTTGTGAAGTTGTTATAAGCCTCATTGAGCCAGCCTCTGCGGTGGCAGATAGTGCCTTTAAGGAAATACCACTCGGCATTTCTTTCCGAGGAGGACACATTATCAAGTATCTGATCTGCCTGAGTATAGCTTCCGCTTTGGATAAGGCTTCTGATATAGCCTGAGTCAAAGCCCTGCGAAGAGGCATAGCCGTCATAGCCGCTTTCTGCGGACTGGTATCCTCCCCCACGTCTTGAAGTCATGATCTGATCGTAGGCGGCGTTTATCTCGGACATTTTCTCCTCAGCTACGTCAGCTAGGGGGTTATCCTGATACTGATCGGGGTGATATTTTTTCACAAGCTCTTTATAAGCTGATTTTATTTCAGCGTCTGAAGCTGTTGGGGATACGCCTAAAATTTTATAAGGGTCTTTGGAGATCATTGATCGTTATTTCCTTTCCTGTTATTGCGGAATTTTCCGCTTCTTATTTGAGTATAGACATTCTTAAGTCCAAGATACACGATATTATCAAGTATATCACGATATCTTTTAAGATTGAGCTTCACATAGATATCTGCCATTTCGCCCAGTGTGAAGTTTATGCTGTCATCGCAAAAGGCGTGGACTTGTTTCAGATAGTCAGCATTTATGCCCTCGGTGGGTGGAAATTTTGCAAGGAGCGGATTGTAGCTTTCACTCTCGTGGTCGTCGGGCAGGTCGTCAAGAGCGTCGCAGATATAGATAAATCTGCCGAGAAGGTAGCCGAATCGTTCAAGGAGCGGTCGGCGTTGGTCATGCTTGCTTGTAAGTCCGCCTGCAACGGCTTGCATCATAAGTGCGGTAGGCTCGCAGGCAAGGTCTATGCCTGCTGTTTTTTCACGCTCTATTTTATTTTGCAATTCCATTGCGTTTTCAACGGCAGGTGCAAGATCCGGATAAAGGCGAGCCGCTTTCTTATAGGGCTTTTTGAAAAAAGGCAGAAGTGCAAATGCGGCAAGCTTGCCTTTTAGCCCTTTATCGGCTATATCGTCACGGAGCTTATGATATGTGAGTATCACGGCGGCTGAGGACGTATATTTAAGATTGCAGGTACACTTTGCGCACATGGTCTTTTTAAGAGGGTGTGCGATACAGCGTTGCTTTTCTGCGTCAAGCTTCACTCCCCTCACAGAGAGATCCATAAGGGAGAGAAATGCGAAATCGTAGCTAAGGGTAAAGCGTGTCACAAAGCCATAGCGTCTGCCCATATCCTTACAAAGTCCGCAGTAGACAGCTTTATAGATATCATATTCAAACATTCGCATATAGGGTTTGAAAGGGCGGACATATCCGAACATAGGCACTCCTTAGGTTTTCGTTACTATACATTATAAAACACGATTGTGTATATCCCGTGAAATATATAACATTATACAACAATTTTAAGATAAAAGTCAATAATTTTTATGATAAAAATAAGGGTGGGGTAATGGAGAAATCGAAAAGACGGACGGGATAAAAAAATAGGGCAAAATACAAAAGGGCGACCAAAGGCCGCCCATACATCAGATTTTTATAAACAAACGCTGGGATCAGGTCACAGCAAACTGTGAGTTATAGAGATCGGCATAGAAGCCGTTCTTTGCCATAAGCTCATCATGACTTCCCTGCTCTACTATGTGTCCTGAATCCATTACTATGATAGTATCTGCGTTCTTGATAGTAGAAAGTCTATGGGCGATTATAAAGCTCGTTCTGCCCTGCATCATTTTCTCAAAGGCACGCTGTACCAATATCTCCGTACGGGTATCTATAGACGATGTAGCTTCGTCCAGAATGAGCATTGGCGGCAGCGAGAGCATTACTCGTGCGATACAGAGAAGCTGTTTCTGTCCTGCGGAGATAGTGCTGTAGCTGTCTGAAATAACGGTATCATAGCCCTTTGGCAGACGCTTTATAAAGCCGTGACAATGGGCTGACTTGGCGGCGGCTATCATTTCTTCCTCGGTGGCGTCAGGCTTGCCGTAGCAGAGGTTCTCTCTTATGGTGCCTGTTTTCAGCCACGTTTCCTGCAAGACCATGCCGTACATACTTCTCATGGAGTCACGGGTACAATCCTTTATAGGCTCGCCGCTTATGCGTATCTCGCCGCTGTCGGTATCATAGAACCTCATTAGGAGGTTTATCATGGTGGTCTTGCCGCAGCCTGTTGGTCCTACGATAGCTGTACGCTGACCGCTCTTTACATGGAGGTTAAAATTCTCGATAAGCTTCACATCAGGCACATAGCTAAATGACACGTTGTCAACGTCTAATGTGCCGTCAACGGAGGTAAGGACAGTAGCGTTAGAGCTGTCAGGTATCTCCTCTGTTTCGTCTATGACCTCAAAGACACGCTTTGCAGAAGCAAATGCACTTTGAAGCTCGGTGATAACGCCTGATATTTCATTGAAAGGCTTTGTATACTGATTTGCATAGGTGAGGAAACAGCTAAGGTTTCCTACTGTAAAGCCCACGCCTTTTATTACAGAGAGTGCGCCCACGATACCGACAGCCATGTAGACGAGGTTGTTTACAAAACGTGTGCATGGGTTGGTGAGTGAGGAGAAGAATGTGGCGTTAAGTCCAACTTTCTGGAGTTTCAGATTCACTTCTTCAAACTGCTCCTCAGCTTCTTCCTGATAGCCGAATGCTGTTACTACCTTCTGATTGCCTGTCATTTCCTCAACAAGGCTGGTCATGTCGCCTCTTGCAACTGATTGCTGGTGGAAAAGCTTGAATGTGTTCTTGGCGATAAATCTTGCGACAAATAGGGAAAGCGGAGTGAGGATAACCACGATAAGGGTTATTTTCACGTTTATGGAGAGCATGAAGCCAAGTGTACCAAAAATTGTACATACGCCTGTGAAGAGCTGTGAAAAGCCCATGAGAAGTCCGTCTGACACCTGCTCCAAGTCGGAGATTATACGGCTGATTATATCACCGTGAGGGTGGGAGTCGATATAAGAAAGGGGTAGCTTTTGGAGCTTTGCGAAAGCATCGTTTCGGATATCTCTTACCACGCAATAGGTTATCTTATTTGTACAAAGTGACATGAGCCACTGGGCAATGCCTGTTACGGTGACTGTTACGCCAAGCTTGATGATGATATTGATAATTCCGTCAAAATCTACAAGTCCCTTGGCTATGATAAGGTCAACGGCGTTACCAACGAGGATAGGAGCATAAAGGGTGGTGGCAACGGTTATGACTGCAAAGACCATGGACAGTATGAACAGCCACATATGCGGTTTTGCGTATTTGAGAAGCGGTCTGAGAGCCGAGGTATCAAGCTTGTTTTTTGTGCTTTGCTTAGCCATTTGCCTGCGCCTCCTTTTCTGAAAGCTGTGAAAGGCAAATTTCTTTATATACCTCGCAGCCGTTATAAAGCTCTGAATGAGTGCCGATACCTGCTATTTTGCCATCGTCAAGAACGATTATCTTATCGGCACTTTTTATAGATGAGATCCTCTGTGAAACTATGAAAACGGTCATGCCGCTTGTTTTTTCGTGGATAGCTTTTCTTAGTCTTGCATCTGTGGCAAGGTCAAGGGCGGAGGCTGAGTCATCGAGAATGAGTATCTCAGGATCACCGACCAATGCTCTTGCAATGGTAAGTCTTTGACGCTGACCGCCTGAGAGGTTTTTGCCCTCCTGCAAGATCATTTCGTCAAGCTTATCAGGCTTTTTCTCTACAAAGTCTTTTGCCTGAGCAATGTCAAGAGCGTTCCAGATATCCTCGTCCGTGGCGTTTTTATCACGCCACTGCATATTGTGTCTTATAGTACCCTTAAAGAGGACAGCTTTCTGAGGAACAATGCCTATCATACCTCTGAGCTGTGAGAATGGGTACTCTTTTACGTCAACGCCGTCAACGAGGACTTCGCCCTGACGGACGTCATAAAATCTTGGTATAAGGTTGATAAGAGAGGTCTTACCTGAACCTGTACCACCGATTATACCGATAGTTTCGCCTTTCATGGCTTTGAAGCTTATATCCGAAAGGGAGTCGGCTTCGGCTGATGCGTACGAGAAGAAACAGTTCCTAAACTCTACGCATGGGGCATTACCGTCTGTTGTGACGGATTTATTATCCTTATCGGATACACTTGGCTCCACAGCGAAAACGTCATTAATTCTGATAGCGGACGCCTGCATTTTGGTGATATTTGTAACGAGTATCGCCATATCAAGGAGTGCTAATAGTATCTGGTTCATATAGTTTACAAGGGCTATCACTTCGCCCTGTGAGATAGAGCCTGAATAAACTGTTTTGCCGCCAAACCAAATGATAGCGATGATAGCGAAGTTTACGATAACATAGGTGGCAGGATTCATGAGGGCGGAAATTCTTCCTGCAATTATCTGCTGACGTCTAAGTTCTTCGGTATTATCAGCGAACTCTTTCTCCTCGTCTTTCTGACGGGAAAAGGCTCTGATAACTCTTGCGCCTGTGAGAGTTTCGCTTGTCATAAGGTTAGTTTTATCCAGCTTTTTCTGGATATTCTTATACTGCGGTATAGTGATGTGCATTATAAGGTAGATAACATAGGCAAGGCAAGGTGCGATTATCAGGAAGATAAGAGTAAGCTTTACTGATATGGAAAACGCCATTATGATAGAACCAAGCACTATAAAAGGTGAACGGAGGAAAAGACGAAGGAGGATATTCACGCCCTGCTGAGCGGTATTGATATCCGCTGTCATTCGTGTGACGAGGGTATGGCTTCCAACGCTGTCTATTTCCGCATAGGACAGTGAATTGATATGCTTGAAAAGGTCACGTCTGAGGGCTGTTCCAAAGCCCAATGACGCTTTTGCAGCAAAATACTGAGCAGTCAGCGAACACGCGAGTCCGCAGAAGGCGAGGAGAACAAGCACGCCGCCCATTTTATAGATGTAGGGCTTATCTTGATTTTTTATACCCACGTCAATGATATTAGCCATAACGAGTGGCACTGCAAGCTCGAAGCAGGCTTCGATAAGCTTAAACAGCGGACCGATTATGCTTTCTTTTTTATAGTTTTTCAGATACCTAAAAAGCTTCAGCATTTTTCTTTCTCCCAACTAAATAAAATCATATAAATTTTATTATATCATATGTTTTTGTACAATTGTAGACGAATAAGTTAATTCTTTAAAAAAGTGGGGGATAATGCAGGGGTAAAAAGTTTGCCCCTACAATAATCATCGCCGCAGGCGATACCTTCATTCCTCATTTCTCACTCCTCATTCCTCATTCCTCATTCCTCATTCCTCATTCCTCACTCCTCATTCCTCACTTCTAGCAAAAAGGGGTTGACAAAAGGGTGAAAGTGTGCTATAGTCATATCAATAGGTTTAAATGCTATGACGGAAATAAGTAGCCTTTTGCGAAATTTCAGAGAGCTTTCGGTCGGTGCGAGAAAGCATTTCTACAAAGTGTGAATACATTCCTGAGCTGTTCGCTGAGAAAGCTTTTGCGTAAGGCGAAACGGTTTGCACACGTTACCGTGCTATGGCTTCGCTTTCTGCTGAGCCTGTAAGGTCGGGAGTTTCCCCGATAAACTGAGGTGGTACCACGATAATTCGTCCTCTGACAGATATTCTGTCAGGGGATTTTTTTATTTATGTACCGCAAAAAAATAATACGGAGGTATGAAAAATGACAGTATTTGAAGAACTGAAAAGAAGAGGTCTTCTCGCTCAGCTCACTGACGAGGAGGAGATAAAGGAGCTTATCAACGCTGGTAAGGCTACTTTCTACATTGGTTTTGACCCAACTGCTGATTCTCTACACGTTGGTCACTTTATGGCGCTTTGTCTTATGAAGCGTTTGCAAATGGCAGGCAACAAGCCTATCGTTCTTATCGGAGGCGGTACGGCTATGATAGGCGACCCGTCAGGCAAAACAGATATGAGAAAAATGATGACAAAGGAAACTATCAACCACAATGTTGAATGTTTCAAAAAGCAGATGTCACACTTCATTGATTTTTCTGATGACAAGGCTATTATCGTAAACAATGGCGATTGGCTTCTCGACCTTAATTATGTGGACGTACTTCGTGACGTTGGCGCTTGCTTCTCTGTAAACAAGATGCTTACATTCGAGTGCTACAAGCAGAGAATGGAAAGGGGTCTTACTTTCCTTGAATTTAACTACATGATAATGCAGTCCTACGATTTCTACAGACTTTTCCAGGATTACGGCTGTAATATGCAGTTCGGCGGTGACGATCAGTGGGCTAATATGCTGGGCGGCACTGAGCTTATTAGAAAGAAGCTTGGCAAGGACGCTTATGCAATGACTATCACTCTCCTGCTCAACTCTGAGGGCAAGAAAATGGGCAAGACAGAAAAGGGCGCAGTATGGCTCGACCCTGAAAAAACTTCTCCATACGAGTTCTATCAGTATTGGAGAAACGTTGGCGACGCTGATGTTATCAAGTGCCTGAAGATGCTCACATTCGTTCCTATCGAGGAGATAGAGGAAATGGAGAAACACATGGAGGGTGCTGAATACAACAAGGCTAAGGAGCTTTTGGCTTACGAGCTGACAAAGCTTGTTCACGGCAAGGAGGAGGCTGACAAGGCTGACGCTGCGGCAAAGGCTATTTTTGCAGGCGGTGGAAACAGCGACGATATGCCTAGCACGACTATTGCGGCGGCTGATCTTACTGACGGCAAGATAGGTATTCTTACGCTTCTCGTTAAGTGCGGACTTTGCCCTTCAAATGGCGAGGCTAGACGTCTTGTTACACAGAACGGTATTGCAGTGAATGGCGAGAAGTTCACTGACCCTAAGGGTCTTGTTGATCTCTCTGAGCCTGTTGTTATCAAAAAGGGTAAGAAGATCTTCCACAAGGCTATTGCGGAATAATATAGTGCAAAATAATTTCCACGGGTGGACAGAAGTTCACCCGTTTTTTGTATACAAATATATGGTATTTTGCAATATTCATAAACATTCACACAAAATACATATAAGGTTTAGCTATATTTAAAGTTATTCATATATACTTTTAATCAAAGGAAAGTTTACACGAAGCATACGAAAAAATCACGAAAAGAGGCGTGGATATGAATGGCAATCAGGAAGTGTTCAGACGGATAGAGAAAAAATATATCGTTGATGAACCGACTTATGAAAAGCTTATAAAAAAGCTCGATGGGCATTTTGTCAAAGACAGATATTACAAAAGCACTATCTGCAACATATATTATGACACACCAAGTCATCAGCTTGTGAGAAACTCCATTGAAAAGCCTGTTTACAAGGAAAAGCTGAGAGTGAGGAGCTACGGCGTACCTAATGATGAAGACATGGTCTTTGTGGAGCTTAAAAAGAAATACAAGGGTGTGGTCTATAAGAGGCGTATTGAAATGACTCTTGCACAGACCCGTGATTTCTTTGTAGGCAAAGAGGTACCTCATGATAATCCGCAGATAGAGAACGAGCTGAAATATTTTCTCAAATTCTATGAGGGCATTGCTCCTGCTATGTATCTTAGCTATGACAGGCTTGCTTACTGCGGTGCGGAAGACCCGTCCCTTAGGCTGACCTTTGACACGCACATTCTTTACCGTGAGGAGCAAAAGGAGCTTGACAAGGGCATATGGGGAAAAGAGCTTCTGCCTGCTGGCATGAGGGTAATGGAGATAAAGATACCAAATGCTATGCCACTTTGGTTATCGGCTATACTTGATGAACTGGAGATATATCCTGCGTCATTCTCAAAATACGGAACTGCGTATCTTAACGAGTTTTCTGAAAAAATACATAAAGGTAAGGTGATAAGCTGTGCTTAATTCAACTACTCTTGCGGCTACTACTGTGACCACCACTGAAACGACCGTGGCGGCGATAACTACAAACGAATTTATTTTCTGCACTGCGGCGTCTTTGGTGCTTGGTCTTATAATAGCGTTTGCATTCAACTTTAGGCAGAAAAAGACAAAAAGCTTTATGATGACGCTTGCTTTGCTGCCTGTGATAGTACAGGTAGTGATAATGCTTGTAAACGGAAACATCGGTACTGGTGTGGCTGTTATGGGTGCATTCAGCTTGGTAAGATTCCGTTCTGTACCGGGAAGTGCAATGGACATTTGTGCTATATTCCTTTCAATGGCGGTTGGTCTTGCGACGGGCACGAACCACTTGGCGTTGGCTCTTATGCTTGCTGTGTGCGTGAGCCTGCTGAACATTATTTACACGCTTCTGCCTATTGGCAAAAAGAAGTCGGGTCACAAGGATCTTAGTATCACTATCCCTGAAAGCCTTGATTACACTGAGGTATTTGACGATATATTTGAAAAGTATCTTTCAGAATGTGAGCTTGTTTCGGTAAAGACCACAAATATGGGAAGCCTTTTCAAGCTGAGATATCGCATAGAGCTAAAGGGTGATGCTAACGAAAAGCAGCTTATTGACGAACTTAGATGCAGAAACGGCAACCTTGAGATAATGTGTGCAGTGGCAGCAGACATTGAGGAACAATCATTCTGACAAAATAACAAAAGTATCCATAAGCAAAACCGCACAAGGCTAAAGCGGTCTTGTGCGGCTTTTTTCAACCTTTTTTACCATACAAGGGGGTATTGTTCATGAAAATTTCGGACACTAAAAAGCTAGCAGCTATCACGGCGGCGTTTTTTATCACGGTAACTGCTTTTTCAGGCTGTTCAGAGAGTGCAAATTCATCACAGACCACAAGCAGTGTTTCTCAGGCGGCAAAGTCTGACATTGACGCAAGCATTGCGGCAGAGGACATTGACGTTGGATATGACGAGGAAAGCTCAGTAGGGATCAGATTTGCTGATGGCAGTGCGGCTATAGACAGTGAGGGTGCGACCGCTGAGGGGGAAACTGTTACCATATCGCAGGCAGGCACTTACATTCTTTCAGGCACGGCGACCAACGGCAGGATAATCGTTTCAGCGGACAAGACGGCTGAAATAAAGCTTATTTTCAATGGAGTTGACATAACTTGTGCTGACAACGCTCCCCTGCTTGTGAGCAAAGCTAAAAAAGTTTATATCGTGCTGGAGGACGGAACAGAGAACGTTTTGACGGACAGTGCAAGCTACTCTTTAGGAGAAGATGACAGCAACACAGACGGTGCTATTTTCTCCAAAGCCGACCTTACTATAAACGGCAGCGGTACACTTACTGTGAATGCGAACTACAAGCACGGCATAGTTTCAAAGGACGATCTTGTTATCACTGACGGCAATATCAATGTGACCTCGGCTTCAACCGCCATGGAGGGCAAGGACAGCGTTAAGATATCTGGCGGAACATTCAACATTTCCGCAGGCACGAACGGCATAAAATCCACTAACACAGAGACTTCTGACAAAGGCTTTATAAGCGTGACAGGGGGAAGCTTCACAGTAGTCGCAAACAATGACGCATTCGAGGCGGAAACTGTGCTTTCTATCGAGGGCGGAAGCTTTGACATCACCACAGGCGGTGGAAGTGCAAACGCTTCTATGAAGTCTGACGGCACGCCAAACAGAAATTGGCAGAACAACATGAGCAACGGTGGTGGTGGTCCGAACGGAATGGGCAGACCTGACGATAACGGAAACGGCACGGGAGGCAAACCGCCTGCAATGCCTACGTCTGACGACACAGGGCTTACCATAGAAACTGCTGCTAACACGACCACTGACAGCACAGATACAACGGACAGCACTTCAACATCTGCAAAGGCTTTAAAGGCAGGCAGCGAGGTAAACATAAGCGACGGCGAGTTCAAGATAGATTCGGCAGACGATTCAGTACACAGCAACGGAAACATTGTTATAACAGGGGGAAACATTTCTGCGGCATCGGGTGACAATGGAATGCACGCTGACGGAAATCTGACCATATCAGACGGCATTGTAGACATCACAAAGAGCTACGAGGGTATCGAGGGGTCTATCGTAACAATAGACGGTGGCACCATATCAGTGGTAGCAAGCGATGACGGAATAAACTGCGCAGGCGGAAGCGACACTGGATCAACAGACAGAATGGATGCTGACCAATTCTCGTCACAGGACGGTGTTGAACTTAACATCAACGGAGGAACTGTAACCATTGACGCTGACGGCGACGGACTTGACTCAAATGGCAACTTCACAATGGCAGGCGGTACAGTTTACGTTTGCGGACCTACTAACGGTGGCAACGGTGCACTTGACTACAACGGCACTGCAACTGTAACAGGGGGAACGCTCATCGCCTGTGGTGCAGTTGGAATGGAAGAAGGCTTCGGTGACAGCTCCACACAATACAGTGTTCTGCACGATCTTGGTTCGACAGTTTCAGCAAACGAAAAACTGACTATCACTGACAGTGACGGCAAGGAGATCTTAAGCTTTACCCCTACAAAGACTTGGCAGAGCGTTGTATTCACAACCGCTGACCTGAAGGAAGGCGAAACCTACACCATTACGGCAGGGTCGCAGTCGGAAACCGTGACTATTGACGGCATTGTTACTTCTAATTCCACGGGAATGAGCTTTGGCAGAGGTCATGGCGGAGGACGTGGTTTCTGATATGAACGACAAAAGGACGAACTTGGGGTTCGTCCTTTTTTTGTGTTGCCATAAGGCTGCGATTGGCAAGCGGACGACCAAAGGTCGCCCCTACATTTGTGTAATATAAATCGTAGGGACTAACAGTGTTTACCCATTTTTGCTCACCTTTGTTGTATACATACGCAAAAAAAGACCGCCTCATGATGAAGCGGTCTTTAGTAAGCAATTTAGTTTTGGCTGTGCAGATTATGCAAGTTCAGCAAAGTACTTGATTGTTCTTACCATCTGTGATGTGTAAGAGTTCTCGTTGTCGTACCAAGAAACTACCTGTACCTCATAGAGGTCATCAGCGATCTTAGATACCATTGTCTGAGTAGCATCGAAGAGTGAACCAAATCTCATGCCGATAACGTCAGAAGAAACGATTGGATCCTCGTTGTAGCCAAATGACTCAGAAGATGCAGCCTTCATAGCAGCGTTGATGCCTTCAACTGTTACGTCAGCACCCTTTACAACTGCTGTAAGGATTGTTGTTGAACCAGTTGGAACTGGAACTCTCTGTGCAGAACCGATGAGCTTGCCGTTAAGCTCTGGGATAACAAGACCGATAGCCTTTGCAGCACCTGTTGAGTTAGGAACGATGTTTGCAGCACCAGCTCTTGCTCTTCTCAGGTCACCCTTTCTGTGAGGACCGTCAAGGATCATCTGGTCGCCTGTGTAAGCATGGATAGTGCTCATGATACCGCTCTGGATAGGAGCATACTTGTTAAGAGCATTAGCCATAGGAGCAAGACAGTTTGTTGTGCAAGATGCAGCAGAAATGATTGTATCGTCTGCTGTAAGTGTCTTCTCGTTTACTGAGTAAACGATAGTCTTGAGGTCGTTACCAGCAGGAGCTGAGATAACTACCTTCTTAGCACCAGCATCGAGGTGAGCCTGGCTCTTAGCCTTTGATGTATAGAAGCCTGTGCACTCGAGAACTACGTCTACACCAAGCTTGCCCCAAGGACAATCCTTAGCGTCCTTTTCTGCATAAATCTGAAGAGTCTTGCCGTCAACAGTGATAGTATTAGCCTCATCGTCAGCTGATACTGTGTGAAGGTTCTCACCGATCTTACCACAGTAACCGCCCTGAGCTGTATCATACTTAAGAAGATCAGCGAGCATTGAAGGCTTTGTCAGGTCGTTGATTGCAACTACCTCGTAGCCCTCTGCGCCAAACATCTGTCTGAATGCAAGACGTCCAATACGTCCAAAACCATTAATTGCGACTTTAACTGCCATAATTAATTTACCTCCTAAAAATTTTTCTGTATTTATTATACTACATTTTTCTATACATTGCAAGTGTTTTTACAAAAAACTTAGAACTTTTTTTCTTTAAGGCAATACCGCACAAAGATTGTGCGTCAGATGCGTAGTCAGATTTTTTCGTCAGGTCACATAAAAATTCCGCAGGCATACTGTCATATGTCAAGGGATTTTTGTGTGATATGACGGAAAATCTGCAAGCAGATGGCGTGCAAAGCCGTCAGGCGGGCTTTGTGCGGTGTTGCCTTAAAACTTCACCGTAAAGCCATCTGAGTCTTGATCCGTCAAAGCACTGCTAAATTCTTTAAAATATGATCAAATATTGATGATTTTTTATTGACTACCCCGACAGTTTAGGTTATAATATTTACATGAGATCTTTATGAAAGGCAGGCTAACAAAGTGGAACTGACATCTTCTGTGAAAGAGATATACGCTCAGTCTGAGGAAAACATTATCCTCACTGACGCTGAGCTTAATGTCATTTGGAAAAATCATGGTGATCTGCCTGATGTTATAGATATTTCTGCTTTATGCGATACTCCGGAAAACGCTTTCATTCTGCCTGTTGAAAAGACAGCTACCTTTGAATATAAGGGCAGGTTTGCAGACTCGGCGGCAATGCGGTTTGAACCACTGAGAGATAATGGCATTATAACGAATTATCTCATACACTATTACTCCTGCATGGACATAGAACGTCTTTCGGACAAGTCTGGATATTTACGCTTCAAATCGAATTTTCTCGGCAACATAAGGATGGAGCTTTCTAAAATGTTAGCGATGCTTGACAGCCAAAAGAAATCCTTCTCTTCAAAAGCCGGCACTGAATATGAGCATTTTGACCATGAGGCAAGGCTTCGTATACTAAAGACATTTTCCGCAACGGTGAACATGACAGAACTTGCAAAATATTTCAGTGGCAATTTCACAACTGAATATCAGAGCCTATCAGACATATGCGGTGAGGTATGCGACGAAGAAGGCAATTTGCTTGAGGAGGACGGATGTATTTTCAGATACTCCATTGACCCGTGCATTTATTTTGAAACAAACAAAAGCCTTATTAAAAATGTGCTTGTAAATCTGCTTGTGAACGCATATATGTACAATGACAAGGAACAGCGGCAGGTGGAGCTTATCCTAAAAACCGAGGACGACAGGATAATACTGTCAGTAAGTGATAACGGCAATGGCATGACAGACGATGTATGGCAGGCGGCTATCACGCCATTTGGCACATTCCAGAAATACAGTAGCAGCGAGGCGTTGGGGCTTGCACTGGCAAAATGCTTTTGCGACCGTTTTGACGGTGAACTAAGCTATCGCAGCGAGATCGGCAAAGGCACTTGTGTGACCATGAGTTTCCCATGTGACAGCCGTGGTTTGCCAAAAGAGTTTCATGTGAGCAGAATGCCACCCATACCGAACCCATACGGCAGTACCTACTGCATAATGGCTAAAGGGCTTGACCCGCTGAAATAGGATAGATAAACACTTGGAACAGACAAACAAATTTTAATATAATGCGCAGCG
>NZ_FR890716.1:105754-121663 GCF_000435935.1 Ruminococcus sp. CAG:57
GTCGTATTTCTGCAAAGCGGAAATTGCGTCGCTCCCCTACAACGTACATAGATAAAGAGGCAGTGCCGATTTTCTCGGTACTGCCTTGATTATTTTATGGAAATTAGTCCTTGATGATAGACTTACCTGTCATTTCCTTTGGCTGCTCAAGACCCATGAGTTTGAGCATTGTTGGTGAAAGGTCAGCAAGCACGCCGCCCTCTCTGATAAGAACATTGCCTGCGCCTGCGATAATAAGAGGTACAAGGTTGGTTGTGTGGGCTGTGAATGGAGAGCCGTCCTCTTCCATCATCTTATCTGCGTTGCCGTGGTCTGCTGTGATAAGTGCTATACCGCCCTTTGCAAGAACTGCGTCAACCGTTTTGCCTACGCACTCGTCAACTGCTTCTACTGCTGCTACGGCTGCGTCGAACACGCCTGTGTGACCTACCATATCGCAGTTTGCATAGTTGAGGATAATTGCGTCATACTTGTCAGACTCTATTCTCTTGAGAACTTCGTCGCAAACAAGATATGCGCTCATTTCAGGCTGGAGGTCATAAGTTGCTACCTTTGGTGAATTGATGAGGGCTCTGTCCTCGTTCTCAAAAGGAGCTTCTACGCCGCCGTTGAAGAAGAATGTAACGTGTGCATACTTCTCTGTTTCAGCGATTCTAAGCTGTGAAAGGCCCTTCTTTGCGATATACTCGCCGAAAGTATTTTCAAGGCTTGCTGGTTTGAATGCAACGTCAACGTTTGGCATTGTTGCGTCATACTGTGTCATGCATACATAGTAAAGTGGGAATCTGCCATTTCTTCTCTCAAAGCCTGTGAAGTCGTCGTCAACGAGAGTTCTTGTTATCTCTCTTGCTCTGTCAGGACGGAAGTTGAAGAAGATAACGCTGTCGTTTGCGGATATCTTGCCGTTTTCATCGATAACTGTAGGAACAACGAACTCGTCTGTAACGTCAGCGGCATAGGAAGCCTTGATAGCATCAACTGCGTTATCAGCCTTATTGCCCTCGCCGTATACCATTGCGTCATAAGCCTTGCCTACACGCTCCCAACGGTTATCTCTGTCCATTGCATAGTAACGTCCCATTACTGTTGCTATCTTGCCGACACCAATTTCCTTGAGCTTTTCTTCAAGCTCAGCTACGAAGTCAACACCGCTTGTAGGAGGAACATCTCTGCCGTCCATGAAGCAATGAACGTATACCTTTGTAAGACCAGCTTTCTTAGCAAGCTCCAAAAGACCATAGAGGTGTGAATTATGTGAGTGAACGCCGCCGTTTGAAAGAAGTCCGAACAGGTGGAGTGCGCTGTCATTCTTCTTGCAGTTCTCAACGGCTGCTGTAAAAGCTTCGTTTGAGAAGAATTCGCCGTCCTTGATAGACTTTGTTATTCTTGTAAGCTCCTGATAAACTATTCTTCCTGCACCGATATTTGTATGGCCTACCTCTGAGTTACCCATTTGTCCCTCAGGAAGTCCAACGTCCATGCCGCTTGCACCGATAAGAGTGTGCGGATAGTTGGCAAGAAGTCTGTCGATATTAGGTGTTTTGGCAGCTCTGATAGCGTTGCCGTAATCCTTGTGATTATAGCCGAAGCCGTCCATAATGATAAGTGCTATGGGTTTCTTTGACATATTTCTTAGTCCTTTCAACATCATTTATATTCGTATTATCCCCAATAACCGCCATTTTCAAGGAAGCTCAGGACATATTCCTTAAATTCCTTGGCAGTATCGTCGCTTGTGTAATAGGTCTTTGCGCCGATACGGACATAGTTACTCTCTCCTGCTTCATAGTAGATAGCTGGACCTTCTGAACATTTTATATCCAGCCAATCGCCGCCAACAACGTACTCCTTTGAATCCGGCTCTTTTTCTTCTGCGTTTTCCATGACTTTCGTGCGGAACTCTGTTATCTTGTCGAGCAACTCGCTGTCTGTGAACTCAACGCCGCTAAGGAGCTTACTAGAGTCCATTTTGATAGTTACATTTTCAAGCTGAGCCTCAGATGTTGTCTGAGAGCTTTCTGCCGCTGGTGCGCTGCTTTCGTCAACACTTCCGCAAGCTGCAAATGACATACACATTGATAATACTAATGCTGCAAATATTAATTTTTTCATAGTTGCGTCCCCCCTGTTCAAAAAAAGCAGAGGACAGCCGCAGCCGTCCCCTGCGGAACTTTTTATTTGTTTGTTCTTGTGACGAATGATATTTTACCCCTAGATATCCGTCTGTTAATTAGCCCTCAACAGCAGCCTGAACGATAGTGTTGAAGTCAGCAGCCTTCAGTGAAGCGCCGCCGATAAGACCGCCGTCTACGTTCTCCTTAGAAAGAAGCTCTGCGCAGTTCTTAGCGTTCATTGAGCCGCCGTACTGAATTGTAACTGCCTCTGCTGTAGCTTCGTCATAGATCTTAGCAAGTGTTGCTCTGATGAATGCACAAACTTCCTCAGCCTGATCTGCTGTAGCTGTCTTGCCTGTACCGATAGCCCATACTGGCTCGTAAGCGATAACGGACTTCTTAACGTCCTCTGCTGATACGCCGAAGAAATCAAGCTTTACCTGTCTTGCGATAACTTCCTCTGTGATGTTGCACTCACGCTCCCAGAGAAGCTCGCCAACGCAAACGATAGGCTTAAGACCAGCTGCAAGAGCTGCCTTTGTTCTCTTGTTTACTGTTTCGTCTGTTTCACCGAAATACTGTCTTCTCTCTGAGTGACCGATAACAACGTACTCAACGCCAAGCTCAACGAGCATATCTGCTGAGATCTCGCCTGTGAAAGCGCCGCTCTTCTCAAAGTGAACGTTCTCTGCGCCGATCTTTACGTTTGAGCCTGCTGTTGCGTTGATAGCAGTTTCAAGGTTTGTGAAAGGTACGCAAGCGATAACTTCTACCTTGCCCTCAGCGTTTGCAACAAGTGGCTTGATAGCTTCGAGAAGCTCCTTAGCCTCAGGTCTTGTCTTGTTCATTTTCCAGTTTCCTGCAATAATTGCTTTTCTTACAGCTTTTTTCATGATAAAAAACTCCTTTATTTTTTATAGGGAACAGAAAAACTGCTCCTGCTAGTTTTCCAAGTCTATTATACAACATTCACTCGTATTTGTCAACTAATTAACAAAGGCTTGGACTTATTTTATCTGTTTTTTACAGCTTATCTATAAGCATAACGACACCGAAAATGCCAAGCAGGACACCGATAGCGATAGCCGCATAGCCGAAAGGCGTTTTCTCCTCTTTTTCCTCGGCTTCCTTTTCCTCCTCAGTGACTTCTACCTTTGATTTTTCATCGTCAAGGTAAAATTCCTGTGGGTTTGCGGGGTTATACTTTATGTCTATGATATCGCCTTTTTCATAGCCGTTGTCTGTGACTATCTGGGTATATTTCTCGCCGTCAATGGTATAGCCGATTTTCCACTCGGTAAAAACTCTGTCCTCGCCGCCGTTGAAATCAGGCATTGTGGTCTTGACTTTCTGCAAGGCCTTTGCCTGAGTTGGTTCGTAGTGATCCTCCTCGGGGATATTATGTTCCTGCTCTGGAAAAAAGCGATAGCCCTGCAAAGCTTTGATACCGAAATAGATAAGTCCAATGCCTGTGAGCAGAAGAATTATTCCGCCTATGCCCTGCCAGCCTAATCCGCTTTTTGCAAGTAGTGTTATTTCATTCATTTTTACTACCTCGATTTCTGCATAAAAAAGGGACAGGCAAAACCTGCCTGCCCCTAGCTTATAGCCTAGTAAGATATATTACTTGTCAGCAATTACGTCGATACCTGGGAGAACCTTGCCCTCGAGGTATTCAAGTGAAGCTCCGCCGCCTGTTGAGATGTGTGACATCTTATCAGCAAAGCCAAGCTGGATAACTGCTGCTGCTGAGTCGCCGCCGCCGATGATAGTTGTAGCGTCTGTTTCAGCAAGTGCCTTTGCAACTGCAATAGTACCCTTTGCAAGTGTTGGGTTCTCGAACACGCCCATAGGACCGTTCCAAACAACTGTCTTTGCAGACTTAACAGCCTCGCCGAAGAGAGCCTGTGTCTTTGTGCCGATATCGAGGCCTTCCTTGTCAGCTGGGATCTTGTCAGAATCAACAACTTCTACGTCGATAGGAGCGTCGATTGGATCAGGGAAACCTGCTGCAACTGTTGTGTCGATAGGGAGAAGAAGCTTCTTGCCGAGCTTTTCAGCCTTTGCCATCATTTCCTTGCAGTAGTCGATCTTTGTATCGTCAACGAGGGAAAGACCAACTTCCTTGCCCTGTGCCTTGAGGAATGTATATGCCATACCGCCGCCGATGATAAGTGTATCGCACTTCTCGAGGAGGTTTGAGATAACGTTGAGCTTATCTGCTACCTTTGCGCCGCCGAGGATAGCAACGAATGGTCTAACAGGTGTTTCAACTGCATTTCCGAGATAGTTGATTTCTTTCTGCATGAGGTAACCAACTGCTGTTTCCTTAACGAACTTTGTAACGCCTGCTGTAGAAGCATGAGCTCTGTGAGCTGAACCGAAAGCGTCCATTACGAATACTTCGTCGTCAACGAGGTCAGCAAGTTCCTTAGCGAAAGCTTCGCCGTTCTTTGTTTCCTCTGCGCCTCTGAATCTTGTGTTCTCAAG
Source organism: Ruminococcus sp. CAG:57 (assembly GCF_000435935.1). NCBI lineage: Bacteria > Bacillati > Bacillota > Clostridia > Eubacteriales > Oscillospiraceae > Ruminococcus > Ruminococcus sp. CAG:57. Next base: position 110,359 of record NZ_FR890716.1, read on the forward strand.
AACAACGATATCACCGTCAGCCATTTCAGCAACTGCCTTCTTAGCGTTGTCACCAACTACTGTATCGTCAGCAGCGAATGTTACCTTTGTTTCAGGAAGAAGCTCTGCAAGTCTTGCAGCAGCAGGAGCAAGTGAGAACTTAGCCTCTGGGCCGTTCTTTGGCTTGCCAAGATGTGAACACAGAACTACCTTGCCGCCGTCAGCTACCAGCTTCTTGATAGTTGGGAGAGCAGCTGTTATTCTGTTATCGTTTGTAATAACGCCGTCCTTAAGAGGAACGTTAAAGTCAACTCTTACGAGTACCTTTTTGCCCTTTACATTAATGTCATCAACAGTAACTTTGTTTAAACCTGCCATTTTAAAGACACCTCTCAATTTAATTTTTTAATTCACGTTGTTAAAAAACTAACAACCTTACCTTTATTATATAACATACCGTCATAAAAATCAAGTATTTTTTTATAATTTTTACCCTGATTTTATAACTTTAGGCTTTTAAAGAGCGTCCACCTTTATCTCTCCGTTGTCAGCGGATATTGCCACGGCGGACACCGCTCCCTCGCCCTTGTCTATAAGCAGTTCGGCTATCTTATCCTCAACCTCGTTTCTTATGACACGGCGGATATCTCTTGCACCAAGCTTCTGACCGTATGCCTTATGTGCGATAGTTTTCAGAGCTTCATCTGTATATCTCAGGCTGATATGTTTCTCCTCCAGCGGCGACTTCATCTCGTCCAGCATAAGACCTGCTATGCCTGCGTAATTCTCCTCTGTGAGCGGATTGAACACAACTATCTCGTCTATTCTTCCAAGAAACTCAGGTCTCAGGAAATCTCTCAGTGCTTTCATTGCTTTATCCTTGGCGATATCACTGTCGGTCTTATTGAAGCCCACACCTGTATCTCTATCAGTCGAACCTGCATTTGATGTCATGACGATAACTGTATTTTCAAATGAAACGCTTCTGCCCTGTGAATCGTTGATACGTCCCTCGTCAAGTATCTGGAGAAGTATGTTCATAACGTCAGGGTGAGCCTTTTCTATCTCGTCAAAAAGTACCACTGAATATGGTCTGCGGCGCACCTTTTCGGTAAGCTGACCTGCTTCATCAAAGCCTACATATCCCGGAGGTGAGCCGATAAGCTTTGATACTGAGTGCTTCTCCATATACTCGGTCATGTCAACTCTGATAAGCGGCTCGGTGGCGTCAAAAAGCTCTTCTCCAAGGACTTTCACAAGCTCTGTTTTTCCAACGCCTGTTGGGCCGACGAAAATAAATGAAGCCGGTCTGCGACGTTTTGAAAGCTGAACCCTTGTACGCTTTATTGCCTTTGCGACCTTATCAACGGCTTCGTCCTGGCCGATAACACGCTTTGAAAGGGCTTCTTTCAGATGCTTTATCTTGTCATACTCGGTCTGAGCTATTTTATTGGCAGGGATACCTGTCCAAAGCTCTATTACCTTTGAGATATCTTCCTCTGTGACCTGAACGTTTTTAAGAGTTTCTTCCACCTCTTTGAGTCTGTTCTGTATCCTGAGTATCTCGCCCTTTTCCTTTGCGATTATCTCATAGTCAGGGTCTGACTTCTGCTCGTAATCCTCAACGAGCTTTTCATGCTTTTTAAGCTCCTCGTTAAGTGCGTTGAACTCCTCTATTTCAGGTGTTCTTATACTTGTGCAGGCGCAGGCTTCGTCAAGAAGATCTATCGCCTTGTCAGGGAGAAATCTGTCGTTGATATATCTTTCAGAAAGCACTGCACACTCTCTGAGCATATCGTCTGATATCTTTACTCTATGGAAATTTTCGTAATACTGCTTTATGCCTTTGAGGACTGTGATAGTGTCCTCAACTGTCGGCTCGGAAACTGTTACAGGCTGGAAACGTCTTTCAAGTGCAGAGTCCTTTTCGATATACTTTCTGTACTCCTTGAAAGTCGTTGCGCCGATGACCTGTATCTCGCCTCTTGAAAGGGACGGTTTCAGGATATTAGCTGCGTTCATCGTTCCCTCATTATCGCCTGTGCCAACAAGGGTATGCACCTCGTCTATAAAGAGGATAACATTGCCCTGCTCTTTTACTTCCTCTACAAGTCCTTTACAACGGCTCTCGAACTGTCCTCTGAACTGAGTGCCTGCAACAAGTGCGGTAAGGTCGAGGAGGTAAAGCTCCTTATCCTTGATATGGAACGGCACATCTCCGCCAACTATCCTCTGTGCGATACCCTCGGCAATGGCTGTTTTACCAACGCCAGGTTCGCCTATAAGGCATGGGTTGTTCTTCTGACGTCTTGACAGGATATGGATAACTCTTGATATCTCCTTATCTCTGCCCACAACGTTATCAAGCTTGCCCTCTCTTGCTTTCTGAGTAAGATTTGTGCAATAGTTGTTGAGAAATTTAAGCTTTTTCTTTTTATCCTTTGGCTTGTTCTCTCCGCCCTCATCGGTGGCTTTAGGCATACCTCCTGCGAGGTTGCTGAAAAGATTGGCTGCATCACCGCCGAAAAGATTGCTCAGGAAGTTCGTTCCGCCCGGCTCAAAATCGTCCCCGTCGGAAGCCTCCATAAGCTGATTTGACATTGCTTCAAGGTCATCGTCTGAGATGCCCATTGCCTTCATATAATCGTCCACCTGCGAAATGCCAAGCTCCTTGGCACAAACAAGGCAAAGTCCCTCGTTCTTCTTGTGCTGAGGGTCCTTGGCGTTCATCTGTGAGATGAACACCACAGCAGGACGCTTTTTACATCTTGAACACATTAACATTTTTATTTGCTCCTTTCCTTACTGATACACCTTACGGTAATCATTTATACAGAATATCAAAGAAGTAACTGAACAGATAGGTATTTTCAAAAACAGCGCTGTTGAACTTGGGAAGCTTGTTCTCGGTAGCATTTATCACAGTGCAGACCATAAAGGCTATCAACACCAGATACAGACCACCTTTGCAAAGACCAAGCACCATGCCTGCGAAACGGTTTGCCGCTGTCAGACCTGCCATTCGGGTAAAAACTCCCGACAGACGCAGGATAAGCCTTATGACTATCTCCATAAGCACATAAACCGTCATGAACACGCAAAGCCTTATAAAAGTCAGGGCGATCGGTCGGAAAATGTTCTTTTCCAGATACTCAGCACCAGTTCTGCCACCCTCAGAGAGAGCCTTGACGGCTTCGTCTATCTGCTCGGCAGTGAACTTCACCGCCTTAGACAGACTTTTTCCAAGCTTATTGCCCTCCAGCTTTTCGCTGAGCTTTTGGGGCATAACGCTGTGGATATACTCTGAAAGCTCCTCGCCCTTTTGCTGAGCAGTATCAAGGTCTGTTCCCTTTGAAACAAGCAGCTTTTCGGTATTCTCCGCAAGAGTGCCTGCCCCTGACAGGACGTTTTTTATCTCCTCATCTGAAAGGTCGATATCAACGCCCTCGTTTTTCAGTTCATTGCTCACAAGCTTTGAAAGATCCGTCTGTTCAGCAGCGTTTTCAAGGCTCGTTATAAGCTGTGTTTTGAAATATTTGTTATATACATTTTCAGCCGACATATTGGCTATAAGAAAAGCCACAAGAACGGCTGCCACTGTTCCGAGCATTGTGATGACATATCTCACAAAGCCCTTACAGTATCCTGTCAGAGCGGTCACGATAAGGATCATTATAACTGCTCCGTCAAAAAAATATGCCATATTTTCCTGCCTTTCGTCAGGTCTCGAAAGCTATTTTGTTTATCTCATGCAGACCCAGGAAATAAACGCTGTCGTTGAGGTAAACAAAGTCGAGATACTCAGAGGACACTGCCGCTGTTGCAAGTAGATTTCCTGCACTGTCATAGGCTTCTATATTATCCTCGCCGAGAAGGATCACCTTCTTGTTCTCTGCGGTCATTTTCTTAGGCTTGCCGCTTTGAGTATAAACAACGCTATCAGGCTTATCTCCGTCAGAGTCCGAACGGAACACCGCAAGAGTTCCTGTTTTACGCTGTATGCCATCGAATGCTACTGCGGCAGTGGTGTCTGTCAGGGCATAGTCTGAAAGCTCCTCAGGATATTCATACTGCATAAGTATTTTACCATTGCTGTCAAGCTTGTAGAAGCAGGTATCGCCCACTACCCAATAATCGCCGTTATCGTTTCGCTGAACGGCAACTGCGAGAGTTTCAAGCTGTTCGCTCTTCATCTTCTCCTTTGTGCTGTCAAAGGTCACATAATAGACGACCGAGCGTAACGCTCCACCACTGCTGGAAAATGTTGAGATACAACAGCCGCTTCCGTCCTTATCAAAGCTTATATCAAGTATTCTTCGTGAGCTTGACCACTGATATATCTCTGCTCCCGAGGAGTCATAAACTGTCAGCACTGCGGCATATTTCTCAGTCTGGGTGACCACTGCAACTGTGCTGTCAGGGGCTATCTCCGCCAAAAGTATAGACTGGTCTATATCCTTTGAGAGCAGCTCGCCCTTTTTATTCAGCACTCTGAAAGAATTTCCACCGTTATCATAAACAAGCACACGCTTGCCAGATGTTCTTACAACAGGGTTTGCAAAGTTGTGAGAATTATCCGATATCTTATTGCCAGACTCGTCATAAAAAGCAATGTTCCTGTCGTCAACTCTCACTATACCGTCGGAAAGCTGTTTTATAACGTTAACGGAGCTTTCATCAAAGGTCAGCGGGAAATTTCCACTTTGCTTTTTGCCGTCGTTTACTATAGTGGCATGAGGTCTGTCCAAAATGCCCTCAAGCTTCGGCACCCACACTCCTCTTGAAGCGTAAACGCCAACTCCGAAAGCGACCACCACTGCTATGGCGGCTATCTTTTTATAGAGCTTTTTGTTTTTCTCTTTCTTTCTTGCCGCTCTTATATCGGTGACGTTGGATATCTCCTCGTCAGACCTCTCTGCTTTCTCGGCTTTTTTCTCTTTTCTGCTTTTATGCTCGGATTTTTCCTCTTTGCTTTCTGAAACCTGCTCTTTATTTTCACCGCCTGATACTGTTATCTTGCTTTCATCAGCTTTTTCAGGCTTTTCCACCTCGGCTTTATCCTCGGTGTTCGTCAGCTCTATTCTGCTTCGTGACTCCTCGGCTTCTTCCGCTTCTTTTCGGAGCTGTTCTTCCTGCTCACGTTCCGCCGCTTTCTGAGCCGCCTTTTTCTGGCGCTTTATCTCTCTGAAAGTAACGTTCGGCATAGGCTCTTCTGCACCGTGAAACTCGTCACGCTGAACAAAATCCGTCTGCTTGGTTATTCTTATTGTTTTTTCTTCTTTGGTAGGCGGATTTTTCTTTCTCCGCCTGCTCTTTGATCTTTTATCATTCACCTTGTTCAGATCCTTTATCTTTATCATAATACACTTCGTTAAGATACAATCCCTGCGGCGGAACGGTCTTTCCGCCTCTTGTTCTGTCCTTTGACGCAAGTATATCGGGTATTTGAGTTTCTCCTATCTTGCCCTCGTTTATAAAAATAAGCGTGCCTACCATTATCCTTACCATATTGTACAGAAAGCCGTCTCCCGAAACTGTGAATATCACAAGCTCGCCCTCACGTCTTACATGGAAAGAGAATATAGTCCTAACTGTATTCTCCTTTGTGCAATCGGTGGAACACATGGCTTTGAAATCGTGCGTTCCCACAAAATCCTGTGCCGCTTTATCAAGCTTTTTCTCGTCTATTGGAAACCAACTGCGGTAGGCTGTATCTTTATAAAAGGGATTTTTTATCTCGCTGTTATGTATAATATACTCATACTCCTTGCCGCTGCACATATATCTTGCGTGAAAATCAAGGGGGACTTTTTCGCACTCCAGCACGGAGATATCGTCTGGAAGCTTTGAATTAAGTCCAAAAACTATGCCACGGCAGGTTATTGTGGACTCTATAAGAAAGCTTGTACAAAACCGCCTTGCATGCACCCCTGCATCTGTTCGTGAACAGCCGTTCACTGTGACTGTCTGTCCCGTCAGCGAGAGGATAGCTTCTTCAAGCACCTGCTGAACGGCAAGGGCGTTGTTCTGCCTTTGCCACCCATGATATGCTGTGCCGTTATAGGCAAGTATTATCCTGAAATTTGTCATGAGCATATCCCGTTTCTTTAGTCGAGTGTTATGGAATCTATATTGTCAAGTCTTACTATCATGGTGCTGTCGCTTTTCTTTTCATGAACGATAAGCTTTACCCACTCGTCGTCTGCGTCAAGAATAGTACAGCTATGACCATAAATCCCGTCGCCGTCAATGGTACATTCTCTGCCGATAAGTTCTTTTATAATGCCTGACATTTTACTTCCCCCATTTACATTTCTCTCAAGTTTCTTGACTTTTCTTTCCAAAGCATCAAGTCTGTCGTCCTGGTCCATATCTTTAAAAACACTGCTCATAATACCCCTCCTAAACGACTACATTTATGACGATAACGCCTGCAAGGAACAGCACGCAGAATATCGAGCCGTAGAGATCGACTATGCTCATATGGAGCTGTTTCATTCTTGTTCTGCCCTCTCCGCCGTGATAACAACGGCACTCCATAGCAAGGGCAAGCTCCTCGGCGTGTCTGAACGATGCCACAAAAAGCGGTATCAGCACTGGGATAAGGGCTTTGGCTTTCTGAATGAGCGAGCCTGTTTCCATATCCGCTCCTCTTGCTTTCTGTGCCGACATTATCTTGTCTGTTTCCTCGATAAGGGTAGGGATAAATCTCAGGGCAATAGTCATCATCATTGCAAGCTCATGGACAGGCACTTTTATCTTTTTCAGCGGTGAAAGCAATCTTTCGATAGCGTCTGTCAGGTCGATAGGCGAGGTGGTGTAGGTAAGAAGCGAAGTGCCGACAATAAGGCAGATTATCCTTATCATCATGAACACTGCCGTGTCAACGCCTTCATCGGTTATCTTGAGAAATTTCCACTCAAAATAGGCTTTGCCCGTTCTGATAAAAAGCAGATTTAGTATCGCCGTAAATATTATTATCGGCACTATAGGCTTCAGGCTTTTTAGCATGAGTTTGCCGGGTATTTTTGATATGATAAAAGTGAGAATAGTAAAAGCTATGCCCACAAGAAGTCCCCACACGCTGTTTGCGGCGAAAAGCATTACTATGAAAACCGCCGTCATTATTATCTTTATTCGTGCGTCCATTCGGTGAATGACAGAATTTCCGGGAAAATACTGTCCTATAGTAATATCCTTTATCAAGGTATATTCCTCCAATTTTCTATCTCAACTTACACAGTCCTGCTCTCTGCTCATATGGGTCAAAGGCAGTCCGCTGCTTACTTATTCTTTTTCTGCTCCAGCATTTCAAGGATGACCTTTTTCGCATAGCCAACTGTATACACATCGTCCTTAATATCAATGCCCATGGCTTTGAGCCTGTTTATAACTCTTGTTATCTGCGGCACTGCAAGTCCCATTGACACAAGCTCCTCAGAGCGGTGGAACACCTTTACTGTATCGTCATAGCAAAAAAGCTTCGATTCGTTCATGACGAGTATCTTTGAAACGTTCTTTGCGATATCCTCCATAGAATGGGATACCAGCAAAACAGTGTTTTTCATCTGCTCATGATACTCTCTTATAAGACCAAGTATCTGCTCTCTGCCCTTAGGGTCAAGACCCGAAGCAGGTTCATCAAGGATAAGCACCTTTGGGTTCATTGCCATAACGCCTGCTATAGCCACACGCCTTTTCTGTCCGCCTGAAAGCTCGAAAGGCGATTTGTCAAGTATCTCAGGGCTTAGCCCTACCATTCTTGCGGCTTCTTTGACATACTTGTCTATCTGATCTTCCTTGATACCCATATTCTTAGGTCCGAATGCGATATCCTTATAACAGGTCTCCTCAAAGAGCTGATACTCAGGATACTGAAACACAAGACCCACCTTAAATCTTATAGGGCGAAGCCTTGATTTATCGTCCCACAGCCTTTCTCCGTCTATATAGACGCTTCCGCTCGTGGGTTTCAAAAGACCGTTGAAATGCTGGATAAGGGTAGATTTGCCTGAGCCTGTATGTCCTATTATACCCACCATTTCGCCGTCATTTATCTCTATATTAACATTGTCTACGGCTGTTTTGCGAAATGGTGTGCCCTCGCCGTAAACATAAGTCAAGTTTTCCGTTTTAATTACTGCCATTGTTACTCCCTATCACTTAAGCATTTCATAAAGCTTCTGAACGCACTCGTCCTCGTGGATTATCTCGGTGGAGATGTCATAGCCTGCCTTTTTAAGTTCCCAGCAAAGCTCTGTCACCTGCGGCACGTCAAGTCCCAGATTTTTCATAGTTTCCACATTTGAGAATATCTTCTTCGGAACGTTATCCATTATGACCTCGCCACCGTCAATGACCACCACACGCTGTGCCTGTGCGGCTTCCTCCATATAATGGGTGATAAGCACGATAGTAACGCCCTGCTCGTTGAGCATTTTGACAGTTTTCATTACCTCGTCCCTGCCGTGAGGATCGAGCATGGCGGTAGGCTCGTCAAGAAGTATACAATCAGGCTTCATTGCGATTATGCCTGCGATAGCAACACGCTGTTTTTGTCCGCCTGAAAGCTTATGGGGTGCATGAAGTCTGTATTCATACATACCGACGGTTTTAAGAGCCTCGTCAACACGTCTGCGTATCTCATTCGGCTCGACGCCCATATTTTCAAGGGCGAAAGCCACGTCCTCCTCCACGATAGTTGCAACTATCTGGTTATCAGGGTTTTGGAATACCATGCCCACCTTTTCTCTTATAGGCAAGAGGTTATTTTCGTCCAAAGTGTCCATGCCGTTCACATAGACAGCCCCCGACTCAGGAAGATTTATAGCGTTTATGCACTTTGCAAGTGTAGATTTGCCTGAGCCGTTATGACCAAGCACTGCCACAAACTCGCCTTTTTCTATGTTCAGATTTATGCCTTTAAGCACCTCCGTTTTAACAGGTGGCTCTTCAAGGTCGTTCACATAGGAAAAGTGCAGATCCTTTATTTCAATAAAACTGCTCATTTCACTTTCCTTACCAAATTTAGTTTATTCCTTATCTTCAGGCTGTTCTTTCTGTTCAGCCTTTCTTTCCTTATGCTTTTCGTAAACATTCTCGGCTTTGTCTATTCCTTTGTCAAGGAGCTTTTCAGCCTTGTTCTTTACCTTTTTGCCCGTTTCGCTCTCGGCGAACTCGTGGGCTTTTTCCTTTCCCTTTTCAAACAGCTCTTCTGCTTTGCTCTTTATCTTCTGCCCATTTTCACTTTCAGCAGCCTCGTGAGCTTTTTCTTTGCCCTTTTCAAGCATATTTCCTGCCTTGTGTTTAAGTTCATCAAAATCAAAAGACATAACCTTTCCTCCTGTCTGAAATTTTGGTTTATACCTTATTATAATATATGGGTATGCAAACGCTGTTCGCCCCTACATATTGCCCATAAGCTTTTCAATATCTTTTACTGTTGGCGGATAAAGTGCGATAGGGAACTTTTCCACCGCCGCACCTGCCACAGCACAGGCTGTTTTCACCAATGTATCGTCATCAAGACCTTTATAAAGCCCATATACAGCGCCTGCCTTAAAGCTGTCCCCTGCGCCAAGTGTTGACACTACGTCTACTTTAAATGCAGGGCACATCTTTGGCACAGCACCCTTCCTGCCATACATCGCACCCTTTTCACCAAGGGTAAATATCACAAGTCCGTCTGTATTATCTGTATAAAGCCTGAAAAGCTCGTCATAGCTTTTATCCGGATAATATTCATCAAGGTGCTGATGAGATATGCAATTTACTGCACAATGCTTATGTATATAGCTGTCATAGGCACAATCTATGGTGACGTATTTCTTGCCATATTTTACGCAACACTCGGCTATCTTATCACCAAAATAAGGGTCAGCCGCAACGCAGGCTGAATTTTTCACTGACTCCTCCGAAGGCTGTTCATAAAAAGGCTCCGGACGTGAATAAAGCTTATCCCACTCGCCAAAACAGGTGCGTGTATTTTTATCTATGATAACATAGTCGGTCACGCCCTCGAAACCCTCTGTTACAAGTTCCGAAAGGTCAGCAGTCTTGTCTGCAAAATAATCCTTTATAAGCTTTTCATTGCCGCTTCCAAGGTGAGTACCCCCAAGCTTTACAGGCACATTCAGACTGCAAAGAACAGCCGCCGCTGTTCCGGTCTCACCACCGACAAGGTGATATTTTTCCTTTATCTCTGCCGTTCCGTCTGCCTTTGGAAAATCACCGTCAAGAAGAAACGAACAGGTGGAGATCATTTGACCGTACATATAAACATAATTCTCAGTATATTTCATGCGAACACCATTCCTTACTATAGCAAAGCTATTTCTGCCAAATCGCCGTTGAACCGCATGGAAGCACACCGCCTGTTGCCTCCACAGGCAATCCTATCTCATCAGCCGTAACGTTTCCGCCAAACCTCGTTCCGAGGACATCTCTCAGGATATATGCCATAACTGAGGGTGAAAGTCCTGTGGTATAGCTGTTGAGCAGGAAGAAAAGCGGCTCGTCGCTCAAAACGCCTGAGCAGGTCTTTACAAGGTCATAGATACAATCTTCAAGCTTCCATATCTCTCCGCCAGGTCCTCTGCCGTAGGACGGAGGATCCATAACGATAGCGTCATAGGTCTTGCCACGGCGTATCTCACGCTGAACGAACTTTTCACAATCGTCTACAAGCCAGCGAATAGGCTTATCGGAAAGCCCTGACACAGTGGCGTTCTCTCTTGCCCACTGCACCATGCCCTTTGATGCGTCAACGTGTGAAACGCTTGCACCTGCTTCAGCACAGGCAAGGGTAGCTCCGCCTGTGTATGCAAAGAGGTTTAACACCTTTATCTCTCTGTCTGCGTTTCTTATTTTATCAGCCATGAAGTCCCAGTTCACAGCCTGTTCAGGGAAAAGACCTGTGTGCTTGAAGCCCGTTGGTCTGATTATAAACTTCAAATTCTTATAGCCTATGTTCCAGCTTTCAGGCAGGCGCTTTCTGTATTCCCATTCGCCGCCGCCCTTTGAGGAACGGTGATAAATGCCGTCTGCCTTTGTCCAAAGGTCAGAACGCTTCGGTGACTTCCAGATTATCTGAGGGTCAGGTCTTACAAGCACCTTGCCGCCCCAGCTTTCAAGCTTATCTCCGCTTGAAGTATCTATTATCTTATAGTCTTTCCAGTTTTCTGCAATTCTCATATTTTTTATCCTTATATAAAATTTACTTTTTCCACGGCCTTTTATTTTCCGTCCAGCCCTTTGCCTGCCAATATGCACTGTCAGCAGGGTTCCAGCCCTTTTTGTTTGCAAAGTGGAAAATAGTGAAAAACAT
>NZ_FR890716.1:121717-128326 GCF_000435935.1 Ruminococcus sp. CAG:57
ACCTTTGGCTCAAAGCTGTCGCTTTTAAGCTTTGCGGCAATGCTGTCGGTCTTTTTCTCTATCTTCGCAAGCATTTTGTCTGAAACCTTGCTCCAGCTCGTTGCGTGTATGCCGAAGCCTATCTTATATATCTTAGGCACTCCCCAGAATGACAAGCTATCCGCCATATCTTTGTTAGTGCTTTTCATGCCTGCACCTGCGGCTGTAGATATGACCACAGCACGCTTTGAGAACATTTTCTCCTCTGGGCGGTGGACTATCCAGCGCCAGCCGTAATGGTCGAGCCATGCTTTCATCGAGCCTGTGCAGTGGTAGACATACACAGGGGAAGTAAGTATCAGCACGTCTGCTTCGTCCACCGCTTTGGTGATAGGGTCGAGCTTCTCATAGTGAGGACACTTTTCTTCGCCTTTCATAAAGCAATTGGTACAGCCGCAGCAAAACTCGCCGAAATCTCTCGGCAGGAAGAACTCTGTCACCTCGCCGCCAAGTTTATCGGCTAACATTCTGCCTATATGATATGTAGAGCCTTTATGGTTTTGACCATTTATCAAAGCTATTTTCAAAATATCACCTTACATTTTTTCGATAAGCTCCGCTATCTTGTGTGCATATTCTGTGATTATGCCTGTTCTCTTGCCCTCTATCATAACACGAACAAGAGGCTCTGTGCCTGACTCACGAACAAGTATCCTGCCCTCGTCACCAAGCTTTTCGGAATACATCTTTATAGCGTCTGTTATCTCAGGGACTTTATCCCACATACCCTTTTTGTCTGCTGTTATCTTAACGTTCACAAGCACCTGTGGATAGCACTCCATGCAGGAAGCAAGCTCGCTTGCCTTTTCGCCTGTACATTTGAGGACTGTCAGAAGCTTTGTACCTGTCAGCTCACCGTCGCCTGTGTTTGCATAGTCAAGAAGAATAATATGACCTGACTGCTCACCGCCTATATTATAACCGCCCTTGAGCATTTCTTCAAGAACGTATCTGTCGCCAACCTTTGTGGTAGCGGCAACGATGCCGTTTGCCTTTGCATACTTGAAGAAGCCAAGGTTTGTCATAACGGTAACAACGCAGGTATTATTTTTGAGGATACCCATGTTCTTCATATATTTTGAGAAGATAGCAAGTATCTTGTCACCGTCGATAAGCTCGCCCTTTTCGTCAACTGCAAGGCATCTGTCAGCGTCGCCGTCAAAGGCAAGACCGATATCGCAATGATTATCAACAACTGCCTTTTGCAGACCCTCGATATGTGTTGAGCCGCAATCCTTATTTATATTCGTTCCGTCCGGCTTATCGTTGAGCATTATGCACTTTGCACCAAGTCCCTCGAAAATTCTCTGTGCGCACACGGAAGCTGAGCCGTTTGCACAGTCAAGAGCCACACGGATACCGTTGAAATCTGTCTGAACTGTTTTCATAACGTAGCGGATATAATCCCAAGCTGCGTCCTTTTCGTAATAAACGTGACCTATATCACAGCCGTCCTTAAGCTCTATCTTTTCAGGTGTGTCAAGGATAAGTGCTTCTATCTCGTTTTCTATCTCGTCAGAAAGCTTGAAGCCTGTGCCAGAGAAAAGCTTTATGCCGTTAAACTCAACAGAATTGTGTGAAGCGGATATCATAACGCCTGCGTCTGCGTTGTATTTCTTTACAAGCATTGCAACGGCAGGGGTAGGAACAACACCGAGTATATGAGCGTCTGCGCCAACTGAGCAGATACCTGCCACCAGTGCGGACTCCAGAATGTCGCCTGAGATACGGGTATCCTTGCCTATGATTATCTTAGCCTTGTGGTTTATTTCCTTTGTGAGCACCATTGCGGCAGCTCTGCCTATCTGCATAGCAAGCTCACAGGTAAGCTCTGTAATAGCTACTCCTCTTGCGCCGTCAGTTCCAAATAATCTTCCCATAATAATTAGCTCCTTTTCGAGGTCATACCTCTATATTATTTTTTTATTTATGTAAACTCTGTATTAACACACATATTAAATTTATCCAATACAATTTTTATCAAAGACAGAAAAGTGCGGTAACGGCGACCAAAGGTCGCCCCTACAGAACAAGAAATTCATCGCCGCTAGGCGATACCTTAATTCCTCACTCCTCACTCCTCACTAAGCTCACAGGTGCGTTTGTCCGTCCTTGAGAAATCCCAGATGATCGTAAGCAAGCTGTGTCGCCACACGTCCCCTTGGGGTCTTTGATAGGAAACCTAACTGCATAAGATAAGGCTCGCAAACGTCCTCAATGGTGACTGACTCCTCGCCGATAGCCGCCGCAAGGGTTTCAAGTCCCACTGGGCCGCCGTCATAGCCTTTTATTATCATAGTCAGCAGACGTTTGTCGAGAGAGTCAAGTCCCAGCTTGTCAACGTCCATTCTGTTGAGAGCTATCTTTGCAATGTCTGCGGTTATCCTGCCGTTGCCCATGACTTCGGCAAAATCCCTTACTCTTCTGAGAAAACGGTTTGCTATTCTCGGAGTTCCTCTTGAACGCTTCGCTATCTCCTCTGCACCGTCATCATCACAAGCCACGCCAAGCAAAACTGCAGAACGCTTTACGATATCAGAAAGCTGTTCTGTATTGTAAAGCTCCAAACGCTGGATAACGCCAAAACGATCTCTCAGCGGTGCAGAAAGCGAGCCTGCTCTTGTGGTAGCGCCTATAAGAGTGAACTTGTTAAGCTCGATCCTTATAGACCTTGCCGCAGGGCCTTTGCCCATGATTATATCCAAGGCATAATCTTCAAGGGCAGGATAAAGAACTTCCTCCACCTGTCTTGAAAGGCGGTGTATCTCGTCGATAAAAAGCACGTCGCCTTTTTCAAGGTTTGTGAGAAGTGCCGCAAGGTCGCCCGGCTTTTCAATGGCAGGTCCTGATGTTATCCTGATGTTCACTCCCATTTCATGGGCAATTATGGCAGAAAGTGTGGTCTTGCCCAGACCAGGCGGGCCGTAAAGCAGAACATGGTCAAGGCTGTCGCCCCTGTTTTTTGCCGCTTGTATATATATTTTCAGGTTCTCCTTGACCTTTTCCTGACCGATATACTCGTCAAGTGTTTTAGGTCTAAGGCTCACCTCAAAATCGTCAGTTGTTTCCGCCTGAGTTTCTTTCGGGGTGACTATCCTGTCTATATCAAAATCTCCTTTTTCGATCATTTATGGAGTTCTCCTCTCAAAATTTCGCAAGTCCGATAAGGGCTTTCTTTATAAGCTCTTCAACGCTCAAATTCGGGTCAAGCTTTGATATCACTGACATTGCTTCGCCCTCGGTATATCCAAGCACCACAAGGGCTGTGACAGCTTCTTCCACAGCTCCGCTTGGAACAGCCGCAAAGCCCTGAGCCGCATTTCCTCTGACGGATATGGTATTCTCTTTTGCCACCTTATCCTTAAGCTCGAGGACTATCCTTTGTGCTATCTTTGTACCGATACCCTTTATCTTTGTGAAAGCCTTTGAATCCCCCGTTGCAACCGCAAGCGCAAACTGTGACGGAGAGCAGGCTGAAAGTATGGCAAGACCTGCCTTCGGACCTACTCCGCTGACAGATATGAGCATACGGAAGCTTTTAAGCTCCTCCTTAGTTGCAAAGCCGAAAAGCTCAACGGCGTCCTCCCTTACGGAGAGGTGAGTGTAAAGCTTGACTTCGCTTTTGCCTGCAATCTGCTGCAAGGTAGAAAATGTTGTTTTGCAGGCATAGCCCACGCCTGCACATTCTATTACGGCAAGGTCGCTCTCGGTATGAACGAGCTTTCCGCTAAGTGAATATATCATATTATTTCTCCTCAAAATTTTTCATAACACGCCTTGTGTTCACCGAAAGCCCGTGAGTTATAGCGATAGCCACTGCGTCCGCTGTATCATCAGGCTTTGGGATAGCTTTAAGATGAAGCATGGTCTTTGTCATTTCCTGCACCTGCTTTTTCTCGGCACGTCCATAGCCGACTATGGAGCATTTCACCTGCAAAGGCGTATATTCATAGATTGGAATATTTCTTATTATGGCAGGAAGCAGTGTCACTCCCCTTGCCTGTGCAACGTCAATGGCGGTCTTTTCATTGGTATTGAAAAAAAGCTTTTCTATTCCCATTTCGTCAGGCTTATAGGTGGTTATTATCTCGGTCATATCATCATAGATGACTTTCAGCCGTCTGTTGAAATCCATATCTGAAGAAGTGGTTATTGCACCGTAGTCAACAACAGTGAATTTTCCGCTGTTGTATTCAAGCACTCCGAATCCCACAATGGCGTAGCCCGGGTCGATACCAAGTATTCTCAAATCCACTCCTCCGTTCAATTTCAACGCTATCCTATAATGACCCTATTATAACAACTAATTATACCATATTTTTCGGTCAAATGCAAGCAAAACGCTGAGTTTTCACCTATTTCTCACAAGGCGAAAATGTAGAAATGCCACTTTGTGAAAAGTCTGTTTTTGGCTAAACTGACTATAGAACAAAACAGCGGTCATCAGGTATGCCCCTGACGCCACTGTTATCTTTTTATGCTGTATTTTCTAAGCGGCGACTTCCACAATCTTTGGAGGATAAGACCATTGAGCGTGCCTGTGAGAATGCCGCTTATTATGAGATAAGGCAAAAGGCTGAACACCGCCCATGTGCCTGATATCACTGCCGCCGCACAAAGCTGACCTATGTTATGGAAAAAGCCACCAAAAGCTGATGTCACCCAAAGCTGGTTTTCACCAACTCTCGAAACCGCAATGCACATGGCGAGATACGCTAAAATTCCGCCTGTGAGTGAGAACGCAAAGCTCACCACAGTTCCGTAAAGTCCTGCCGCAAGGATTATCCTCAAAAGCAGCACCAAGCCTGCCTCTTTTCTGCCGATAAAAAGCATTGCTGCCATTGTGACGATATTGGCAAGCCCAAGCTTCATGCCGCCTATGGGCATAACAGGAAACTGTGCTTCAACCATGAAAATGATAAGTGACAAGGCGGTAAAAATTCCTATAAGGGTGATTTTTTGTACTGATATCTTCATGCTTCCACCCCTATATCACAGCGTCAGCAGAGGTCTCACCGACTATTTTTATCACAAGCTTGTGCGGTGCACAAATGACGGTCTGTCCTGCGTGGGATATCTTTCCTGCATGAACACAGGTCTGGTTCGAGCAATCTGCGACAGACACCCAAATGCTTCCCTCGCCAACGGTTATGGTATTATTGCCGTTTTCTGTTTTTATCTCAAAGGAATACTCCTTATCGGGGGAAAGGTCAGAAACTGTCTTTATTAGCTTGCCGTTTTCATATATCTCGGCAGAATTTTCTCCGCTCTTTCCACCTGTGAGGAAAATAAATATCAGGCACGCAGCGATAACAGCCGCAAAAACTGCCGCCCATATGAGATTCTTTCTTTTTACCACTGCCGCACTCCCCTTTTTACAGTATATCTGTTGTTATGAGTATACCACAGCCGTTCTTTTTCGTCAAGACAAACGGCAAGTGTCTGATTTTTTGTACTTAAATATTACAGCAAGGTTACAATAAGGTACAAGATTTCGTACAGTTGTAACATTGCTGTAATTTTCACCGAAAAAGCCGAAAAAATTGTCGAAAATTTATCAAAATATCCTTATTCACTATTGATTTTTTGAATGGGGTGTGTTAAAATATAAGAGTTGAGTATTCTATTGTTAAGAGTATGTGAACATTTGTTCTTTTTTATAGACCGCCATAGCCTGCATTATATGGGCAGATTTAACGATTGCTTGGGTGTATGTTAAATGATTTTAACCAAATCGTTGAAATTCTTGCTTTTTGCTTTTATTTTGCCTGTGGCTGTGGTATAATAATCTGAGCGTCGGCAGAGAGATAAGCCGACAATCTCGTTAAGGAGTGTGTAAACTTGGAGAAGTTTGTTATACATGGAGGTAAGCCGTTGCATGGTACTGTGCAGATAAGCGGTGCAAAAAACGCTGCTGTTGCATTGGTTGCGGCAACTATCCTGTGCGACGAGCCGTGCGTTCTTGAGAACGTGCCTGAGATAAGCGATATAACTAAGTGCATGAAGATTCTGCGTGAAATGGGCGCAGAGGTCAGACTTTTAGATAAAAATACTATATATTTTGACACAAAGGGCATTGAAAAGCCTGAAGTGCCATATGAGCTTGCAAGAACCATGAGAGCGTCATGCTATTTTCTTGGAACACTGCTTGGAAGATTTCACGAGGCTTTTGTTCCGATGCCGGGCGGCTGTGACCTTGGCGACAGACCTATAGATCAGCATTTGAAAGCTTTCAAGGCGCTTGGTGCGTCTGACGAGATAGTGAACGGAGCTAATCATGTCACAGCAGACGAGCTTGTGGGCAATCAGATATACTTTGACTTTGTTACAGTTGGCGCAACTATGAATGCAATATTTGCCGCTGTAAAGGCAAAGGGGCTTACTATAATCGAAAATGCGGCGAAAGAGCCTCATATCGTTGACCTTGCGAACTTCCTTAACTCAATGGGTGCTGATATCAGAGGCGCAGGTACAGACGTTATCAAGATAAGAGGCGTTGATTACCTCAAAGGCGTTACCTATGCGACTATCCCTGACCAGATAGAGGCAGGCACTTATATGGTAGCGGCG
>NZ_FR890716.1:128361-168627 GCF_000435935.1 Ruminococcus sp. CAG:57
CTGCCACAAAGGGCGACGTTGTTATCGCAAATGTTATCCCTAAACACCTTGAGTCTATCACGGCAAAGCTACGCAAGGTAGGCGTAAACGTTGAAGAAAGCGACGAGAGCGTTCATGTTTGGGTGGACGGTCCGCTCATGAAAACTTCTATAAAAACTATGCCGCACCCTGGCTTCCCTACTGATATGCAGCCGCAGTTCTCAACACTGCTGACGCTCGCAGAGGGTACGAGCATCGTTACAGACGATATTTTTGACAACAGATTCAGATATGTGGCTGAGCTTAGAAGAATGGGCGCTGACATTTCTGTTGACGGCAAGGTGGCTGTTATACAGGGCGTTGGCAAGCTCAAAGGTGCTCCTGTTGTGGCAACTGACCTGAGAGCAGGTGCGGCAATGGTCATTGCCGGTCTTGCGGCTGAGGGCACTACTGAGATAGACAATATTTTCTACATCGAAAGAGGATATGAAAAGATAGATGAGAAACTCAGAGGGCTTGGAGCTGACATTCAGCGTGTTTACAAGCCTGACGCTAACGAAATGGAGCTTAGCGGCTGATAAATATTGATAACACTGCGGCGGCATATTATTTGCCGCCGTTTTTTACAGCATTTGAGAGGACATGATATGGAGCTTTTTATTTCCGACCTTGACGGAACGCTGCTTAACGGCAATGCAGAGGTGACGGAGTTCACAAGAGACACTTTGAACAGGCTCATGGCAAAGGGGCTTAACTTCACTGCCGCCACTGCAAGGACGCTTGCTTCCGCAGGAAAAATACTTTCGGGGCTTGACCTGAAGCTTCCCGTTATACTTATGAACGGCGTGCTTATTTATGATATGGCGGAGAAAAAATACGTCAAGATAAACAGCCTTTCCAGGAAGCTTTGCGGTCTTATCATAAGTCTTTCAAAAGGACTTGGTTTAGAGCCTTTTATGTACTCGGTTTCAGATAACCAGCTTTCCACAAGATATGAGAGGCTTATTTCACCTGCAATGAAGAGCTTTTACAACGAACGCAGAGAGAAATATTACAAGTCTTTCACGCAGGTCAGTGACCTTTCTCAGTACATCGACAATGTGATATACTTCACATTTATTGCAGAAAAAGAAAAACTTGTACCGCTGTATGACGCTCTTAAAGAAAATGAAAAGCTGAACATCACATACTATTATGATGTTTATGACCCCAAGCTTTGGTATCTTGAAGTGTTCTCTTCGGCGGCTTCTAAGGAGCAAGGCGTGAGGTATCTTCGTGAGAATTACGGCTTTGACTTTGTCACGGCTTTTGGGGACAACACCAACGATCTGCCTATGTTCAAGGCGGCTGATAAAAGAGTGGCGGTAAAAAACGCATGCAAAGAGATGCTTGAAGGCTGTGACGAGGTGACAGGCACAAATGAAGAAGACGGTGTTGCAGAGTATCTTCTGAAAACTTTTGAAAGGAATTAGTTATGGCAAGGATATATCCACTTTTTTCATCAAGCAAGGGCAACAGCTCTTTTATCGGCAACAGTGACGGCGGGATACTTGTTGACGCAGGAGTATCCTGCAAACGTCTTTGTGAGGCTTTGAAAGCTAACGAGATCGACCCTGCTGTGATACAGGGAATTTTTATCACACACACACATTCAGACCATGTTTCGGGACTTAAAGTTCTCACGAAGAAATATCATATCCCTGTATTTGCCCAAAAGACCAATCTTGAGATACTTGTATCTGACGGCAAAATAGACCCAGCCTGTGATGTCAACGAGGTGGACGGCAATGAAGTCTGCATAGGAGATTATGCCGTAAAAGGTTTTGCCACATTTCATGATACCCCTGCAAGCTGTGGATATCAGATAAAGACCCCTGACGGCAAGCAGGTGTGCGTATGCACCGACCTTGGCACTGTTACAAATGAGGTGGATATGCACCTGAGCGGTTCTGACCTTGTTTTGCTGGAGTCAAATTATGATGAGTCAATGTTGAAAAATGGACCTTATCCATACGAGCTGAAAAGACGCATCGCTTCAGACCACGGACACCTTTCAAACTCTGCCTGCGGAGAACAGCTAAAAAAGCTTATGACAGCAGGTACATTTAAATTTATTTTAGGGCATTTAAGTCAGGAAAACAACACGCCTTTGCAGGCTGAAAACTCGGCTGTGGGAGCACTTGGGGATTACGAGCGCAACAGCGACTATATTTTACATATAGCAAAGCCTGAGGGCAGCGGAATGGCGGTGGCATTTTGATAAGGATAAATCTTATTACAGTTGGAAAGCTGAAAGAAAAATACTGGCGTGACGCTGCGGCGGAATACTCAAAGCGGCTGGGGGCGTTCTGCAAGCTTGAAATAGTTGAGCTGAACGAGTCGAGGTTATCTGACAACCCCTCCGAAAAGGAGATAGCAGCGGCGCTTGAAAACGAAGCAAAAGCCATGAAAGGCTACACTGACATCAAGGGTGCATACAATATTGCAATGTGCATTGAGGGCAAGCAGCTTTCAAGTGAAAAGCTGTCCAAAAAGCTCAGCGAATGCGGTCTGAACGGATTCAGCACAGTGAATTTCATAATAGGCTCGTCATTCGGCATTGCCCCTGAGATAAAGGCGAAAGCTGACCTGCGCTTATCAATGTCGGAGATGACGTTCCCACACCAGCTTGCAAGGATAATGCTTTTGGAGCAGGTTTACAGGGCGTTTCAGATAAGTGCTAATACTAGGTATCATAAGTGAATTTCGGATATAACAAAACCGCCCTTTGTGCCTGTCATGTAGTGATAAACATCAGGATCGAGCATCTTATTGTAAAGTTCAAACAGCTCACTTTCGGTCTTTCTGGTCAAAAAAATCATTGGCATTGATAATTTCAAGGACAAGCTTAAAACGGCTGATAAAAATATCGTTCAGCTTGTATGCACAGCTTTTACTGTCCATAGAATCATCTGTAATTGAAATATGAGGATTCCTTGACTTAGTATAATAATAACATAATAATTCAGTATGCTGCGGAGGTATAACATGAAAAAAATATCAATGGTAATAAATGCAGACGACAGACTCGGACATATCTCTCCCGAGATATACGGACATTTTTCCGAGCATCTCGGAAGATGTATCTACAATGGTATATATGTGGGTGAAAATTCACCTATTCCGAATACAGACGGAATAAGGAATGATATCATCGAGGCGCTCAGAAATATAAAAGCTCCCGTTTTCCGCTGGCCCGGCGGCTGCTTTGCAGAAGAATATCACTGGCAGGACGGTATCGGAGAAAAATCTCTGCGCCGAAAGATCGTGAACACGAACTGGGGCGGAGTTACGGAGGATAATTCTTTTGGCACGCACGAATTTATGCGCTTCTGTGAGCTTGTTGGCTGCAAGCCTTATATAAACGGCAATGTTGGTAGCGGCAGTGTTCGTGAATTATCCGAATGGATAGAATATATGACCTCAGATGCGGAATCACCTCTCACAGAGCAGAGAAAGAAGAACGGCAGAGCCGAGCCGTGGAAACTCGAATACCTCGGTATCGGCAATGAAAACTGGGGCTGCGGAGGAAATATGCGTCCCGAATATTACGCCGACGTTTATAAAAGGTATCAGACATTCTGCCACAATTATTCGGGAAACAAACTTTACAGAATAGCCTGCGGTTCAAGCTCTGCCGACTATAACTGGACAGAAGTCATGATGAAAAATCTTGACAGCAATAATGTTGATGCTATCGACCTGCATTATTATACGATGCCAGTATGGCCCGAAATGGAGTCTGCCACCGATTTTGACGATGAGCTTTATTATAAAACTATCGCTGCAGCGAACTTTTCCGATGAGCTTATCACAAGACATTCGGAGATAATGAACCGCTATGATCCCGAAAAGAAAATAGGACTTGTAATAGGAGAGTGGGGCTGTTGGCATAAGGTAGAAGAGGGTACGAATCCGGGATTTTTATATCAGCAGAATACAATGCGTGATGCTATCGTTGCTGCAATAGAGCTGAATGTTTTTAACAGACACAGCGACCGTGTTGTAATGGCAAACCTTGCGCAGGCGGTGAATGTTCTCCAATCGGTCATTCTTACAGAAGGCGATAAGATGATAAAAACGCCTACATATCACGTTTTCGACCTTTTTAAAACACACCAAAACAACGAGGCGGTTTACTGCTATACGCAGAATGAAAATATGTCGGAAGGTAAAAATGCTCCGATGATCTCGGTTTCCGCATCGGTGAACGAAAAGAGTATGACCGTTACCGCCGCAAACTGTTCGCTTACGGAAGAGGCTGCTGTTGAATGTAGCATTTTCGGATTTAAAGCATCATCAGTTTCTTGCAGGATACTTACAAACGAGGCGCACAGCTATAACGACTTCGACTGTCCCGACAGAGTGAGCATTACCGAGCATACGGCAGTCATCAAGGACAATGTGTTAAAGCTGAATATTCCGCCTTGTGCTGTTGTGGAATGTGTTGTTGACTAAATATTGGGGCATATTCACAGTGCATTTCGTCTTTATAATAAAAATATAAGCATAAGAGCTGCGTTTCATTAAAGAAGCGCAGCTCTTTGTTTTATAAAGCCATAATATGTTGGGCATTGTACTCGCAAAAAAATAATGCATAAAATGGGCTTCTGTTGATAAAATGTGAATGTGTTCACATTTTGGGATTTTGTCCTTATGTGCTGCAATTGGGCAAGGAGGAAGCCGAAGGATTTGTTAACATGACAAAACCGCCGCAACCAAACTCGGTTGCGGCGGTAATTTTATCTGCTATGAATTATTGTTCTTGCTGTAATACTCTGTCTGCTTATCGTAGACCACTTTCGGCGTGTAACGCTTTATAGCCTTGTTGTTTACCTTGATGTCAAGCTTTTCTACCCAACTTGTTAATTTCTTCTGAAATTCATCGCTCTTCATTTCTTTTAGAAGATCTTCATGATTGTCCTTGGCATATTCTGTATCTCTGTCCTTAACATCGCCCTTGATAAGAATGTAATATGCGTTATCGTCCTCATAAGCTGTTGCAACGTCTGTGCTCATACCGCTTACTTCTTTGAGTATCTTGCCGTTTGTAGTGTCTTTCTGTGAATCGTCCATTTCACCATAGTTCGCCATTTTCTCATTTGCATATGGGTCTGGCTCTGATGATGAGCTGTCTGTTGACGAGTCACTGTCTGCAGCGGAGCTTGATTCTGCTGTGCTGTCAGATACAGAAGATGTATCATCGGAAGCTGTAGAACTTGTGTCGCTTTCTGCTACAGAAGAAGTGTCGTCAGAAGTCGTGCTGCTGTCTGCGGCTGATGAATCGCTGTCAGCGGCGGAGCTTGAATCTGAGGCTTTCTTTGAAGCAACATAGTCGTTGTACTCATCTATGATGCTATCAAAATCATCAAATGAAACTCCCTGAGCCTTTTCAAGGAACTCATCTCTTTTTGCCTTGGCTTCCTCATTTGCAGCGTCTGCTGAGTCTGTAGAAGAATCGGTGGCTGATGATGAAGAATCAGTTGATGCTTTAGTTTTTGCAAAGGAAATGGATTTATATCTCAGGTAGTTATCATCAAGATACTTCACCATTTCATCGTCTGAAACGGCTTCCTCGCCGCCCTCTGCATAGTAGTGATCAAAAAGCTCTTCTCTCATTTTAGAGCCTTTGAGTGCAAGCTTTACAGATTCCTTTGAGATACCCTCTGACTCGTAAAACTCGCCCTGAGAATCCCATGTGCTGCTTATGCTGTCATTAATGGACTTTATATCCTCATCTGAAAGAGTAAGTCCAAGCTCGTTGAACTTGTCAACTACAGCCGCATACTCCTTAGTTGCAGTGAGAGCATAATCTGAAAGATACTCGTCAAATGCCTTTCCGTCTACCTTCTGATCGAAATAGTCCTTTTTGATGCCTTTCTGATAATACATCATCGTCATTTGATATGACATTTCTGTAAGCTCATTATAAATGTAGATTCCTGCGTTTATCTTGCTGTCACCTGCTGTCATCACATAGCTTGTGTCCGAGCAAGAGGTAAGGCTCGCAGTACAAAGCAATGCGGCAGTAAGAGCAGCCGTTATTTTTTTAGCTTTAGCCATTTTATTATCCATTTCCTTTCCGAAAAAAATCGTCTTACTAACAGGCAGAAAACCGCCTTAACTTTTACATTATACTACATTTGAGCCTATAAGTCAAGTGGATATGTGTCTCTCACACGCAAAAACGGACGATCACTGACCGTCCGTTGTAATGCACTGATATTTTATCTATTGCTATTTCCTGTTTTTATGTCTTTCCAATTTACTTGCGTACATTATCTTATCCGCCTGTGTAAACATATCTTCAAGCTCGTGGACATCTGTTATATGTTTACAAATACCGCCTATACTAACGCTGACCTCAAACTCGTTACCTGCAAACTTGTTATATACCCTAAGACGGTCGTTGACCCTTGCAGAAAATCGTTCAGGATAGTTGTCGTTATAGTCGTTACAGCCTATCACCACAAACTCATCGCCGCCTACCCTTGCACATATCTCGTTATTTTTTGTCGATGCCAAAACTGCGTCTGCGATCGCTTTTATTGCAATATCACCGCTGTTATGGCCAAAATTATCATTTATCTTTTTAAGACAGTCCAGATCGCAGACAGCGATAAAAGCCTTATTTTTCGGATTTGACATTCTGTCAACAACAAACTGGATATTTTTCTCAATGCCTATTCTCGAATAAACACCTGTCATAGCGTCACGGACTGCAAGATTAGCTATGGAGTTTCGTATCCGCATTGATTCCAGAGCATTGCTTACATGATTTGTCCAATTACGATAAGTGATATCTATCGATTTTATTTCGTCACCGTAAGACAATACAGCATAGCCATAGCACCGATCTATAAA
Organism: Ruminococcus sp. CAG:57; assembly: GCF_000435935.1. Classification (NCBI taxonomy): domain Bacteria; kingdom Bacillati; phylum Bacillota; class Clostridia; order Eubacteriales; family Oscillospiraceae; genus Ruminococcus; species Ruminococcus sp. CAG:57. The sequence goes on from NZ_FR890716.1 coordinate 135,244, forward strand.
ATGTACCGGGGTGATAAAGAATGCACGAGGGCTTTCTCGTTCTTCATCCAGATCAGGAAATATCTCTTTGAGTTCAAAAGGATCATGAAGAGTTCTGCTTTTGCCGTCAACGTTTCTTATATAAAGCACCATATTTTCTGTATATTCCTTTGGGACAGTGGAGATCTCACCGACTATCTCATGCTCTCCGAGGCAATCCTCATTAAGGCAAAGATAATACCTCTCATGACCAATGATAAGATAGAGAAAATATTGTATCCTGGCCATCAGATCATCGGGATCTTTAGAGCAAGCCATTATATCGGTCATATTGCTGTCCAAAAATTCATGATAATTCATCTTGTTCTGAGATGATAAAAGATCACGCTTTGTATAGCTATAATCCTCATGACAGCCGCAGGAAGCACCTATCTCCACCTTGCCGCCGTCCTCTATAAGGCCCTGCGGTTCAACGCCTTTGATCCTTGCCTCAATGGTCATTACTGCGTTCACGCCAGTTTCAAAGATCGGCGGTGAGCACGAGGTTATAGCTGGCACGCAATGGATAGCCTCATCTATTGCGTCATAACCTGCAACTATCATATCCTCAGGCACGCTCAAACCGTTTTTCTGATATTCATGTACAACGCCTATAGCCATATAATCTCCACAGCAAACGATAGCGTCAGGCTTTTTACGTCTGCCATAGATGATATTATTTGCCACCTCTGCCGCTTTATCATACCAGAAGCCTCCGTCAAAGCAGACAAAGTCCGGATCATACTCTATGCCATGCTTTTCAAGGGCACGCTTATATCCCGCAAGCCGTTCACGAGTGGTGGCAGTCTCCAGCGCACCGCTCAGAAAAAGTATCTTCCTGCATCCATGGACCTCGATAAGGTGTTCTGTCAATTGCATAAAAGGTATTTCGTCACGGGTATAAATACTTTCATAGTCCTTATAGCTTCCATCTATAAAAACCACAGGAACATGACATTTCTCATCTATATCCCTGCATATTTTGTCAAAAAGCCCAGGCATTTTTAATGTATCTGCCAAAACGATAACGCCATCGAGCTTATCATAATTTATAGCGTCATATATCTGCATTTCTCCAGCAGACACTGCTTTTAAGAATGACACTTTGACAAAGCTTGTGAAGATAAGCACATCATAGTCAAGCTGAAAAGCCTTTGTCATTACGCCTCTCAGCAATCTTTCCTGATAATAGCTTTCTGCCTCAGACAATATCACTCCAATGCGTTTTCTTCCCAAAATGTCTCACCTTCTCTATAATGTCGCATTTAGACGCACTTCGCCCTACAGTTATTCAAACATTATACCACATTTGCCTCGAGTTGTCAAAGGCATTTTGTGAATTTTCGTAAACTTTTTAAAGACTTTTTTATTTTTGTGGTAAAATTATTAAGATATTTTCAATATTACCAATACATATATTTGATTAAATTTGTTATAAATCAACCAAATGATTTGCTTAATCGTTTTCGAGATTGCGAAAATTTTCGGTAACATGTTCATATAGAAAATAAAATGAAAACTTTTCAGAATATTGTTAATAAAGCATCGCAGAGAAAACTTTTTTTACACAGAACTTCTGAATAAGAAAAGAACAAAAAAAGTTTCAAAAATGTCTTGACAAGTAAAAGATCATATGGTATAATATTAAAGTCGCTTAGATAGTGTGACACATATAAAAAATGATAAACTGGAGAAGTCGCCTAGCCCGGTTTATGGCGCACGACTGGAACTCGTGTATGGGTTAATAGCTCATCGAGGGTTCGAATCCCTCCTTCTCCGCCAAAAAGTCTCGTAAACACGTTGTTTGCGAGACTTTTTATTTTCTAAAGATATGACACACAAAAAAACTTAATAAAGCAAAAAAATCGGACAGCCCGAAGACTGTCCGATTGAATGTTTTTGTGATTATTCTATGGTCGTGATGTCGCTTCCGAACCAAGTTGTTGATATCTCAGCGAGCTTGCCGTCCTGCTTCATTTCGTGAAGGATCTCCTCGATCTTGTCGCAAAGTGCCTGATCACCAAGTCTGAAGCCGATAGCGTACTCCTCTGGGTCAAGGCCGTCAGGAAGCACCTTGTAATCCTTGCCTGATGTGGATATCTCGTAGTTTGCAACTACTGAGTCAAGGAACGCTGCGTCTACCATGTTAAGCTCCAACTGCTGGAGGGCTTCAACATTTGTTGCAAGCTCCGTTGTTGTCGCACCATTTGCTACAACGTCAGATGCAAGAAGTGTTTCCTGTGCTGTTGAGCCGTTCTGCACGGCAATGTTCTTGCCTGCAAGATCAGCCTGTGAAGCAACGTCGCTTGAGCCGTTTACAACGAACACCATTTCATTCTTCATGTAAGGCTCGCTCATGAGCATTACTTTCTTTCTCTCATCGCTGACAGAAAGGCCGTTCCAGATACAATCTATTGTGCCTGCATTAAGATCCTGCTCCTTTGTATCCCAGTTTACAGAGTAAGTTTCAAGTTCTACACCAAGTCTTGAGCAAACTTCCTTTGCAACGTCGATATCAAAGCCTACGATGTTGTCGTTCTCGTCCGTGTAGCCCATTGGCTTGAATGTTGGGTCAAGACCAAGCACAAGCTTGCCTGAATCAAGAACTTTCTGAAGTGAGTTATCCTCGCCTGTTGCAGCGGCTGTGCTGTTTGTGCCTGCTGCTGATGAAGAATCAGATGTGCTTCCGCAGCCTACAGCCAAAAGCATCATGGCAGCAGCGGAAAGTGATGCGATAGTCTTAAAAATAGATCTTTTCATTATTAACTTCCTTTCGGGTATCGTCAAAATACCATTTCATACGTTTTAACACTTTAATATAATAACATATTATAACGTCACTGTCAATTATCATTATTGCCCAAACCTTTGCAGGCTGTGGGTGCTTTTTCATAGAAAATGACCGCAGATAGGCGAAAATCAGCACTTGCCCAGCTTTTTCGCTCTTTCCATAAACCTTGCATACTTGCCTATTACCGCTTCTCCCTGTGTGATACCTGCATTTTTCAGTATCTCCAAAGGCTTTTCGGGATAGTCTGCTGTATATTCAAGCTCCAACTCATAGTCGGTCACGCCGAGATATTCGCTTTTGTCTAGGCATATCTCAACATGGTCGAAATCGGTGCAGAGCTTGCGCTGAGTATGCAAAGAGCCTGTAAGGTCAGCGGCAGGGAAATCTCTCCCCACAAGCTTTGAAAGCTCCTGTGCGGTGAGCTTTTTAGGCAGGCTGTCAAGCTGTTGTTCATACTCTTTTTTCACATGAAGCGCACCATTTTCGGAGATAGGTGCTTTAAGCTGCAAAAAATACTTATCCCCTATTTGTCTTACCCTGATACTTGTCATGCCTGAATCTCTTTGCGGGATATAATAAAAATTGGTCTGCTCTATTATTTTGCCCCACTGAAAAAGCTTTACAGCGGTGTTATATTGTTCTTTTGTGAGAGAAATTTTTATCTCACGCTCTATATTTTCGCTCATGATATCCTCCTGCTTTAATACTTTAGGCAACACCGCACAAAGCCCGCCTGACGGCTTTGCACGCCATCTGCTTGCAGATTTTCCGTCATATCACACAAAAATCCCTTGACATACGGCAGTATGCCTGCGGAATTTTTGTGCAATCTGACAAAAAATCTGACTACGCATCTGACGCACAATCTTTGTGCGGTATTGCCTTTATTTTATTATAACAATATCACAATATAATGTCAACATGAATATGGTTGACAAATTCCCATAAAAATAGTAGAATTTAATTAGTAATTTGATTATTTTAAGGAGAGTTTGAGATGTCAAGAATATTGACGCCACAGCAGAAGATAGAGCGGAGCATCGTTACTGATTTTCGCAGAGATATATGGAACAAGTTCGTTATGGGATATGAGCGTTACGATATGATAAAGCCGGGGGACAAAATAGCGGTGTGCATATCAGGCGGCAAGGACTCAATGCTCCTTGCTAAGTGTATGCAGCATTTGCAGAAATATCAGGGCATGGATATCGGGCTGGAGTTTATTGTGATGAACCCCGGCTACAGCGACGCAAACAGGCAGAGGATAATCGACAATGCGGCGCTTATGGGAATACCCATAAAGATGTTTGAAACAAAGGTCTTTGACATTGCATACAACACAAAACGCAACCCATGCTATCTTTGTGCAAGAATGAGACGTGGCTGGCTTTACAAATTTGCGCAGGACCTTGGATGCAACAAGATAGCTTTGGGACATCATTTTGATGATGTTATAGAAACCATACTCATGAGCATGGTATACGGAGGACAGATTCAGACTATGATGCCGAAGCTACACTCGAGGAACTACGCAGGCATGGAGCTTATCAGACCACTGTACATGGTGAAAGAGGCGGACATTATCCGCTGGGTGGAGCAGAACGATCTGCATTTTATCCGCTGTGCCTGCCGTTTCACTGAGAGCTACGAGAGGTCAGAGAAAAAGGGCGAGGTATCAAAGCGGCAGGAAATGAAGGAGCTTATAGCAAAGTTTCGCGCCACCAATCCCAACATCGAAAACAATATTTTCAAGAGCGTTTATAACGTCAATCTGCGCACTGTGATACAATACGAATACAAGGGCAAGAAGTACAATTTTATGGACACATATGATAATTACGACCCAAGCGTTCAGGCAGATGACGATGATGATGAGGGAATAGAGTAAAAAAGTTGTGAAAAGGGCTTGACAAAGCGGCAGAGATAGTGTATAATATATTACTGTAATTGGTTTGCTGCTATGGCTCAGTAGGTAGAGCACGTCCTTGGTAAGGACGAGGTCACCGGTTCAAGCCCGGTTAGCAGCTCCAGCAGGTGCTTGCACCTGCACCCAAATCCGCTATCATTTATGGTAGCGGATTTTTTTGTCGCCGCCATGGGTACGATACCCTACACACAAAAAACACCGCCCGAACTTCTCGGACGGTGTTATATTTTTATCTCGTATTACAGATTTGTATACTCCATAAGGCTCTTATCCACCTCACGGGCAACATCTCTGCCCTCTCTGATAGCCCATACTACAAGTGACTGTCCTCTGCGCACGTCGCCTGCGGCAAAGACGTTCTTCACGTTCGTCTGATGTGTGCCGTCGGCTGTTGCGATATTAGTTCTGCCGTCTACCTCAACTCCAAAAGCCTTTGTGAGATAGCTTTCAGATCCCAGAAAGCCTGCCGCAATAAGAACAAGCTCGGTTTCTACCTTGTATTCGCTGCCCTCAACAGGCTTCATTATCGTTCTGCCTGACTTAGGGTCTTTCTCTGGTGAGAGCTTTACAAGCACTGCACCCTTAAGATTGCCCTTTTTGTCTTTGAGAAACTCCTTGACAGTTGTCTGATAAACTCTCGGGTCATGACCGAACACACCGATAGCTTCCTCCTGACCATAATCTGTCTTGCAGACCATTGGCCACTGCGGCCATGGGTTGTTCTCGGCTCTCGTGTCAGGAAGCTTTGGCATCATTTCAAGCTGCAAAACGCTCTTTGCGCCATGTCTTACGCTTGTACCAACGCAGTCATTTCCTGTATCTCCGCCACCTATTACCATGACGTTCTTGCCCTTTGCGGAAATGTGGTTTTTATCCGTAAGACCGCCGTTCAGCAGCGCCTTAGTTGTGGATTTCAGAAAATCCACTGCAAAATAGATACCCTTTGCATCTCTGCCCTCGGCTTTGATATCTCTAGGGTTTGAAGCACCACAACAAAGTATTACTCTGTCGAAGTCCTTGAGAAGCTCAGCCGCTGTGATATCCTTGCCCACATTAACGCCTGTGCGGAACTCGATGCCCTCTTCTTTCATTATGTTTATCTTGCGCTCGATTATCTGCTTTTCAAGCTTCATGTTCGGTATGCCGTACATAAGCAGACCGCCCACTCTGTCCTCACGCTCGAAAACTGTTACACTGTGACCTCTCTGATTGAGCTGGTCAGCGGCAGCAAGACCTGACGGGCCAGAGCCTATAACAGCGATAGTCTTTCCTGTTCTTACCTTTGGCACTCTTGCTGAAGCATATCCGCAGGCATAGGCATTTTCAATAATGCCGTATTCGTTAGCCTTTGTGGTAACAGCGTCGCCATTAGCTCCGCAGGTGCAGGCTTTTTCGCAAAGTGCAAGACAAACTCTTGATGTGAACTCAGGAAAATTGTTCGTCATATGAAGTCTGTAATATGCCTGCTCCCAGTTGCCCTTGTATATAAGGTCGTTCCATTCAGGGATAAGATTGTTAAGCGGACAGCCTGAAAATGCGTTGCCTATCTTCATTCCTGCCTGACAGAACGGCACACCGCAGTCCATACATCTTGCTCCCTGCTTTTGCTGCTCCTCCTTTGAAAGAGGAGTGTGAAATTCATTAAAATTCTTTATACGTTCCTCAACGGAGAACGCTGCTGCGTCCTCACGCTTATAGTCCATAAAACCAGTTGGCTTTCCCATATCTCAACTATACTTGCTTTCACAGCAAGTATATCCTCCTTTCGATTTTAAAAGTACAATATCTCATGTGCGCAGGCTTACTGCTTGCCGTTGATGATCTGATAGAATGCTTCTATCTGCGCCTGATCACTACTCATACCCTTTTCTTCCATTGAAGCTATAGCAGACATCATCTTCTTGTAATCGTGAGGGATTATCTTCTTGAACTTAGGCAGATATTCCTCAAAGTTATCAAGAATACGCTTGCCCTTTTCAGAGCCTGTTGCGTCAACGTGCTGCTGGATAAGGTCTTTGAGCTGAATTATATCGTACTTCTCCTTGACCTCAGAGAAAAGTACCATTTCCTTGTTGAGTCTTGTGTAAAGGTGTCTGTCCTCGTCAAGAACGTAAGCTACACCGCCCGACATACCTGCCGCAAAGTTTTTGCCCGTCTTGCCGATAACTACCACACAGCCGCCTGTCATATACTCACAGCCGTGGTCGCCAACGCCCTCGACAACTGCCACTGCGCCTGAGTTTCTTACGCAGAAACGCTCGCCTGCAACACCGTCGATGAACGCCTTACCGCTTGTTGCGCCGTAAAGTGCAACGTTACCGATAATGATATTGTCCTCGGCTTTGAAAGTGGAATCCTTTGGAGGATAAACAACGAGCTTACCGCCTGAAAGTCCCTTGCCGAAATAATCGTTAGAGTCGCCCACAAGCTCGAGGGTCAAGCCGTTCGGGATAAATGCGCCGAAGCTCTGTCCGCCTGAGCCGTTGCAGACTATCTTGTATGTATCGTCAGCAAGTGTGTTATAATACTTTCTTGTTATCTCTGAGCCGAAGATAGTACCGAATGAACGGTCTGTGTTCTTGACATTTACTGTGATAGACTTCTTCTCACCACTCTCAAGATTTTTCTCGAACTCCTTCATGAGTACCTTTTCATCAAGAGTGTTTTCAAGCTTGAAGTCATACTTGGATTTCTTGTTGTATTCTACCTTTTCTGAAACGTAATCAGAGTTGATGATATTAGAAAGGTCAACTTGTGCCGCAGTGCCTGTGATACCAGCCTTTGGCTTGATAAGGTCAATTCTTCCCACAAGCTCGTCAACTGTTCTTACGCCAAGCTTTGACATATATTCTCTAAGCTCGGAAGCCACGAATATCATAAAGTTCATTACATATTCAGGCTTGCCGGGGAACTTCTTTCTAAGCTCCGGGTTCTGTGTTGCAACACCAAATGGGCAAGTATCAAGATTACATACTCTCATCATTGCACAGCCGAGTGTTATCAGCGGAGCTGTTGCAAAGCCGAACTCCTCTGCGCCAAGGATCGCTGCGATAACAACATCACGGCCTGTCATGAGCTTGCCGTCTGTTTCGATAACGACCTTGTTTCTAAGACCGTTCTTGATAAGGGTCTGATGTGCTTCTGCAAGTCCAAGTTCCCATGGAAGTCCTGCATTGTAGATAGAGTTTCTCGGAGCCGCACCTGTACCGCCGTCATAGCCTGAGATAAGGATAACACCTGCGCCTGCCTTTGCAACGCCTGCCGCAACTGTACCAACACCGCACTCAGAAACAAGCTTTACAGAAATTCTTGCGTTCTTGTTTGCGTTTTTCAGGTCATAGATAAGCTGAGCCAAGTCCTCGATAGAGTAGATATCGTGGTGTGGCGGAGGTGAGATAAGCGACACGCCAGGTGTGGAGTGTCTTGTTTTAGCTATCCATGGATAAACCTTTTTGCCAGGGAGATGACCGCCCTCGCCAGGCTTTGCTCCCTGTGCCATTTTTATCTGTATCTCATCAGCAGATGTGAGGTATCTTGAAGTTACACCGAAACGTCCCGAAGCCACCTGCTTGATAGCTGAACATCTGTCCTCAGAAGTACCCTTTGTGAGAAGTCTGTCAAGGCTCTCACCGCCCTCGCCTGAGTTTGACTTGCCGTGAAGTCTGTTCATTGCGATAGCAAGTGCTTCATGAGCTTCCTGCGAGATAGAGCCGTAGGACATAGCGCCCGTCTTAAATCTTCTTACAATAGAATCAACGCTCTCAACTTCCTCCAGTGGAACAGGATTTTCAGCAAAGTTGAAATCCATAAGACCTCTGATGTTCACAGGGTCCATTTCCTCAGAGATAAGCTTTGAATACTTCTTGTATGTTTCATAGTCACCAGTCCTTGCAGCCTGCTGGAGCAGATAGATAGACTGAGGATTGTAGAGATGCTCCTCCTTGCCGCTTCTGAACTTGTGGCTTCCTCTTGATTCAAGCTCTGTGTCTGTGCCAAGTCCAAGAGGGTCAAAGGCTGATGTATGAAGTCTGTCAACATTTTTCTCGATGTCAGATATTGTGATACCGCCTATTCTGCTGACAGTACCTGTGAAATACTTGTTTATAACGTCCTGACCGATACCGATAGCCTCGAATATCTGTGAGCCTTGATATGACTGTATAGTAGAGATACCCATTTTTGAAGCTATCTTTACGATACCATGGAGAACAGCCGCATTATAATCGTCAACAGCGGCATAGTAATCCTTGTCGAGAAGGTCGTCAGCAATAAGCTCGTGGATAGTTTCCTGAGCAAGATAAGGGTTGATAGCGGAAGCACCATAGCCAAGCAGTGTTGCAAAATGATGAACTTCTCTAGGCTCGCCGCTTTCGAGGATAATAGCAAGAGATGTTCTCTTCTTTGTAACAACAAGGTGCTGATGAAGCGCTGATACTGCAAGCAGTGACGGGATAGCAAGGTGGTTCTCGTCAACTCCCCTGTCTGAAAGGATAAGGATATTTGCGCCCTCGCTGAACGCCTTGTCTGCTTCTATATAAAGTCTGTTTATAGCCTTTTCAAGTCTTGTGTTCTTATAATAAAGTATAGGGATAACAGCTACCTTAAAGCCAGGAATGTGCATATTCTTTATTTTAAGGATATCTGTTGAGGTAAGGATAGGGTCGTGTATCTTCATTACCTTGCAATTTTCAGGCTTTTCTTCAAGAATGTTGCCGTCCTCACCGATATAGACAGTTGTGGAGGTAACTATTTCCTCTCTGATAGCGTCTATAGGCGGATTTGTTACCTGTGCAAAGAGCTGTTTGAAGTAGTTGAACAGTGGCTGAGGCTCTTTTGAAAGCACCGCAAGCGGGCTGTCTGTACCCATAGCGGCAATAGACTCAGAGCCGTTCTTTGCCATTGGCAGGATAGATGTCATAACGTCCTCATAAGTATAGCCAAAAGCTTTCTGAAGTCTTTGTCTTTCCTCGTAGCCGTGTTCCTCTACCTTGATGTTTGGTATCTTAAGGTCTTTAAGTCTGACAAGGTTGCTGTCAAGCCACTCGCCGTAAGGCTGCTTTGAAGCGTAGTATTCCTTAAGCTCGTCATCGTCGATAACTCTGCCCTGAACAGTATCAACAAGAAGCATTTTGCCTGGGCGAAGTCGTTCCTTTTCAACGATATTGTCTGACGGGATAGGAAGTGCGCCAACCTCAGATGAAAGGATAAGATTGCCGTCCTTTGTGATATAATATCTTGACGGACGCAGACCGTTTCTGTCAAGCACTGCACCCATGATATCTCCGTCAGAGAAAAGGATAGAAGCAGGTCCGTCCCATGGCTCCATCATAGTTGCGTAATACTGATAGAAGTCTTTCTTAGCCTGACTCATCGTGCCGTTGTTATCCCATGGCTCAGGGATCGTTATCATGACAGCCAGTGGCAGATCCATTCCACTCATGACCAAAAATTCAAGTGTGTTGTCGAGCATTGCTGAGTCAGAGCCTTCTGTGTTTACAACAGGTGTGACTTTATCAAGGTCTCCCTTCAAATGCTCAGACTTCATCGTTTCCTCACGAGCGAGCATTTTATCAGCATTGCCTCTGATAGTGTTTATCTCACCGTTGTGAACGATCATTCTATTAGGATGAGCTCTCTGCCAGCTTGGGTTTGTGTTGGTAGAAAATCTTGAATGTACCATAGCGATAGCAGACTCGTAGTCCTTATCCTGAAGGTCAGGGAAGAACTTTCTGAGATCCTGCACAAGGAACATTCCTTTATATACTATAGTTCTGCTTGAAAGCGATACAACGTAGGTGTCCTCATTCGACTGCTCGAACACACGTCTTGCAACATATAGCTTGCGGTCAAAATCAAGACCCTTTTTAACGCCCTTTGGACGCTTGATGAAGCACTGCATTATGGCAGGCATACACTGGGCAGCTCTCTTGCCAAGCACCTCAGGCTTTGCAGGAACGACTCTCCAGCCAAGGATCTCCAGACCCTCTTTTTCGGCGATTATCTCAAACATCTTCTTTGCCTGATTTCTCGCAAGCTCGTTCTGTGGGAAGAAGAACATACCAACGGCATAGTCTCTCTCCTCGCCAAGCGTGATTCCAAGCTCAGCGGCGGCGATCTTCTTGAAGAATTTATGTGAGATCTGAAGCAGGATACCTACTCCGTCACCTGTTTTGCCCTCTGCGTCCTTACCAGCACGATGCTCAAGCGTTTCAACGATAGTCAGCGCATTTGCAACAGTATCGTGGCTCTTTTTGCCCTTAATGTTCACAACAGCACCTATTCCGCAGTTATCATGCTCGAATTTCGGTGAATACAGGCTTTTTACATTAGTCATATCCTCCATGCGTTCCATTTTTATCACCCTTTCCTGCCAAACTGTAAAAAAATTATAGCTTATCGTTCAGCAACGTATGTTATTTCACGGCTCATAGCCGATTTTTAGCTGTTTTTAACAAAAAAATTTGCAGGAAGAAATTAAAATCCTGCAATCCTGCATAAGTGCCAACAAACTCAAAGCGTGGTTTTTCGCACAGATGCAAGAAAATAGCCTTTTGCCGTCTTTTTTGACGGCTTAATCATTATAACACACATTACAGCAAAATGCAAGAGCGAATGATAAAACTTGCATAAATTCATTATTAATTTTTAGTTAATCGGTATACATATATAACTTATGATTTCATATCGCTTTCCTAGGTAAACCTTGTAAACTAACGTAACAACGCTCTTTTCAGCTTATTTACAGCCATTTTCAGCGGAGAATCGTACTCCTTGTAAAAATGCTGATAATCCTTAGAATTGTTCCAGTCGCCACCCCATTTCCAGCCATGGCGTCTGAAAATGCAATAGCAAAGGTCTGTTCTGTCAATCTTGTGATCAAAAGCCTTGTCACGGTCTGCATACTCTGTAGCATTGGCAGGCATGACCTTATTCCCCACTATATAAGGATTTATAAGGGGGTTTATGTCTATCGCCCTGCCGTAGCTGTGAGCCGAGATAGTGTTGGTACCAGCCACCACCCTGTAGTTGAAGGCAGAGGAATTGTTATCCGCCATTGACCTTTCATCATCAGCGTCATACTCGTCCACGAGCCTGATTTTTTCTATCTCATAACCGCCCTCGAAAAGCTCATAGAAGATATCCAGAACCTCCTGTGCAAGCTTCCTCGCCACGATAAGCTCCCCCGACTGCACCTTATGCTCAAAGTCATAATACCTCACACGCAGATAGGCAAGGTCGCCCAGCTTCACATAGGGATTTTCCTTATAGGAAACGCCTTTGATACGCTCTGTCACCTCGTTTGGAAGTTCCTCAGCCGCAAAGCCCTCTCTGTATAATATCTTTTCCATAAAAAACACTCCTTACAAAAAGCGGTCAAGGCATGATACCTTGACCGTCCTTATTATTTATCCGCAGACTTGTAGTACATAACAACAGGCGTACCATAAGGCACGTTGTCATAAACATATTTAGCGTCGTCATAGCTCATATTTATACAGCCGTGAGAGCCGTTGTATTTGTATATCTCACCGCCGAAATATCCGCCTCGCCACGTTGAATCGTGAAGACCTATTCCGCAGAGAGAAACGTTATTCCAGAAGTTGCACTTTGTATCCCACTCGTCACCGTCGGCATTTGTGTCTTTCATACGCTTGTTGGTCTCCTTTGACCACAGCTTATAAACACCAGGGAGAGTTGTTCTCGCCTCAGATGTGGTCTGACCTGAAACTATATAGGTATCGAGCTTTTTCTTGCCCTTTTCATAATACCACAAGTGCTGGTCGGTAAGGTCTATCTCAATATAAGTGTCGCCTATATCATCGTCCTTGCTTCTCGCAGACTCAACGCCTGTAAAGTCAAAATAACCGGTACTGTAATAGATAGGGTCTACCTTGTCAACGCTCTCGCCCTTTTCAAGCATATCCACAAGATCGTCACAAGTCTTTTCCTGATCTATCCACCAGCCATATTTAGCATCAGAGCTTGTCGGCACGATTATGTCGCCCTGCAAAGTGGCGTGGAATTTTCTCTTAGTATTATATGTATCATACTTCTTTGCGAGCTTTTCCACATACTCCATGGCTTTCTTTCTGTCCACAGTGTAGCTTCCGTCATCTTTGAGCTTTATCATCTTCATAAGCTCCTCGCCCGTGAGAGTTTCTGTGGTGTAGTCAAAATCGTATGTGACAGAAAGCTGGAAAACATCATTTCGTTTCTTGCAATCGTCCTCAAGGTCTGCGCTCTTCACCTCCGGAAGAGAATAACAACCTGTGTCCTTGTCAAGCTCAACGCTAAGCTCACCTGCCGCCACGCTTTGCGTAACATAAGCTTCAAGCTTTTTCATATCGGTTATCTTGTTTCCCTGCACCTCAGGGGTGATAACATAAGCCGTCTTATCCTCGTTAAGACCAAGCTTTGCATCAGCAGTTTCAACATCGCCCCAATTTGCTTTCTCCACAAGCTTCTGAAGCTTCTCAACATCAAATGTGATATCCTCATTAAAGCTATAGATGGAGTTCTGTATAAATCCAGAGAACCATGTTTTTCTGTTCACGCTGTCATAGATCTTCTGAAGATCGTCCTTGCCGCTTAGTCTGTAATCAAAATCAGCCGTCTTGAAAACAACAGGCGTGCCGTCGATAGTTTTGACCGTAAGCTCATAAGGCATATCGTTCACCCCGAGCAGATCGCAAGCCTGTTCAAATGTCTTTCCGCCCACGTCAATGCCATTCACTGTTGTGCCGCTCAGAAATCTGTTGCTATAGTAAGCTCTTCCAATGAAATATCCTCCGCCCACAACTATCACGATAGCCGCTGCCGCAGTGCCGCAGATAATGCCGATATTGTTGCGTTTTTTCTTTCTTTTCTTATTCTTTGACGAACCTTTGACAGAGCTGTTTTTCTTCACTGATGTCGCAGGTTTTTTCGTTATTTTTGTGGAATTTTCCGTCATCAATTATCCTCCTGTACAAAATGACGTTCGGCATTTGCCGACAATGTATCAAGAATAATTATATCATGCTTTTTTCCTTTTGTCTATAGGATAGGCTGAAAAATTTGTCACAAAAAGAGTGCCGGATATTCTTATTTAATGTACAAATAAACGTACTGCAAACAAACTACACGCAAACACAGTAAAAAAATATCGGGCAGATAACTCCACCCGATACAATATCAATCTTTTATATACTTGTTCTTAACCTCGCTGTAGGTCTTGCAGAAGCGATCATGGGAGATATACGCTCCCCAGCTCATGTTATCGTCCACCTGAGGGTCCATAACATATACCTGACCGTTTATCGTTACCTCCACCCACATATGATAGCCATAACCGCCTGCCGCCATAGCGGTCTTGCCGTCAACGGTCTTTGCGTCAAAGCCTATGTAGTTGAGCATTGCAGCGTAAACGTAAGAATATTCTGTGCAAGTGCCGTAACCGTCCTCAAGAACAGCCTTGACAGGATTTGCCCAGCCGCCGTAATCGTAGACCGTGTTCTTTATAATATAATCGTAGCAAGCCACAGCCTTTTCGTAGTTTGTCATATCATCTGATATTATCTTATGGAGATATTTCAGAAGTATCTTTTCTTCCTTTGCGCTGAGCGTCGCCTTTGGATCAAGCACTGCAGAATTAAGTCGCTGTGCAGGGGTCTTGCCGTTGTCGACAACAGGCGCAGTGATTGTAGTTGTAACAGGCTTTTTAGTTGTTGTCACCTTAGCGGTGGTGGTCTTTTTCTTGGTAGTAGTCACCCCAGGCGTTGTGGTCGTAACAGGGGCAGTTGTTGTTTTTGCAGTGGTAGTAGTTTTTGCAGTAGTAGTTTTCACTGTTGTAGTCTTTTTTGTAGCCTTTGAAGCAACAATATCGCTGTCAGTAGTGCTGACAGGGACGGAAGTAACAGCAGAAACCTTTGTTTCAGACTTTGAAGCCTGCTGAGTTTTCTTTGTCACAAGGCTTACTGATATGCTAAGCTTTGTGTCAGCGGAAGTCACGCTCTGCACTGCGGTCACTGACGCTGGCTTCTGTGATATTACAGAGGTCGTTACGCTCTCTGATCTCAAAGCTGTTTCGGAAGCTGACTTTGTTGTTTCGCTTTTTGCAATTTTTACAGCCTTTACAGCCTCGGTCTGAGAATTTTTCGCAGTTTCCTTGACGGCTGATGTTGTAAGAACAGTTGTGATATCCCCGATCTGCTCAGATGTTTTCTTGTCAGAAACAGCAGAAATGACCTTTGCATTTTCAGGCGGCATGACTGCACATGGCTGGATAACGTTTTTATCAAGTGTCGCAAAAGTCACAGCAGATACTGTCACAACTCCGCAGGCAGAAAGCACAGCCACACAGCGGGATATTCCCGACTTCAAATAACCCAATTCAGAACGCTCCTTTCAAATGTGATAAACTAAACCATATTATAATGAATAAGGTTACAAAAGTCAAGGGGCATTGTAATCAAATTGTAATTTTCAAGCCGATTTTTCGTTCGTTTATGAAGTTTATATGAACGTTAAGTTACAACCATTGTACACTTTATATCCCAGGAACGACAATAAGGGTTCTATTTTTATCACTTTTAACAAATTTCGCAAAACTTTTATTAATAATACCGAAAAACGGACACCTGCGATACAAAAGCCCATATTTTCCACGATATTTTACATATCTATCCACAAAATCACCCACGCAAAAAAAAGAACGCAGACACAAGCCAGCGTTCTCTTTTTTGAAGTATATGAAGTATATATGGAGAAAAAAGTATATGTGTAAATTTCATCTTTTTGTCTTTCTCTTATTGTATTTATATCATACTCCGCCAATGTGACAGTTTTATGATAATGTGCTGAAAACTAATACACAAAAAAATAAGTGCAAAAAAACGCCTGCCATATGACAGACGTTTTCTCTTAGTTTAAGTAAATTACTCAGCCTGAGGTGCTCCTACAGGGCAAGTACCTGCGCAAGAACCGCAGTCGATGCACTCGTCAGCGTTAATAGCACACTTACCATCAGCCTCGGAGATAGCTCCTACTGGACATGCGTCCATGCAAGCGCCGCAGCCGATGCACTCATCACTAATCTTATAAGCCATTTTCACAGACCTCCTTGCATAAATTCTACAAGTATCATATCAAATACTATACTTATATAATAACACATTTTCTGAAAAAATCAAGAGGTTTTCGGCATTTCATAAAAATTTCACATAGATTTTAAGTGATTTTTCGGTTAGTATTCACTAATTAGCTAGATGCTTGCCAATTCCTGCTGTGAGATAAGTGCAAATCCTGCTTCACTCAAAGCTTCCAGAGCGGCTGTAACGTTCTCCACTCTAAGGATAAGATAAGCCGTGTTTTCCTTAGTGTTTATAAATGCAGAATACATATACTCAACGCTGATGTTGTCATTGTAGAGAGCTTTCATTGCTTCTGAAAGTCCGCCTGGGCGGTCATTTATCTCCACTGCAAGCACCTGAGTGGTGGTAACGGAAAAGCCCTCTGTTTTCAAGGCTGAAACTGCTTTTTCAAAATCGTCAACGATAAGTCTGAGAATACCGAAATCCTTTGTGTCAGCAAGGGACATTGCACGGATATTCACATCATTATCCCCAAGTATTTTTGTAACGGCAGACAATCTGCCAGGTCTGTTTTCAATAAAAACCGAAAGCTGTTTTACTGTCATAAAATTACCCCCTGTCTTTTAGACAAGCTTTCTCTTGTCGATAACTCTTACTGCCTTGCCCTCAGAACGTGGAATGCTCTTTGGCTCAACAAGTCTTATCTTCGCCTTGATGCCAAGGATATTATGGATATCGTTGGATATCTTCTTTTCAAGATCCTCAATAGACTTGACAGTATCAGAGAACATATCGTCATTAAGCTCGACTCTTATCTCGAAAGTATCAGAATTGTTCACCCTGTCAACTACTATCTGATAGTTAGGGCTTGCCTTTGATATCTTAAGAAGCACTGACTCTATCTGCGATGGGAACACGTTTACACCCTTAATGATGAGCATATCGTCGCTTCTGCCCATTGGCTTGCACATTTTGACGAGAGTTCTGCCACATGAGCATTTCTCTCTTGTAAGAATACAAATATCTCTTGTTCTGTATCTCAGCAGAGGGAAAGCTTCCTTTGTGATACTTGTGAATACAAGCTCGCCCTTTGAGCCTTCAGGAAGCACCTCTCCTGTGTCAGGGTCGATTATCTCTGCGATAAAGTTGTCCTCATTGATGTGCATACCAGACTGTGCTTCGCACTCGAAAGCTACGCCAGGACCGCTTGTTTCTGTCAGACCATAGATATCGTAAGCCTTGATGCCAAGAAGATTCTCTATCTCGTGACGCATTTCCTCCGTCCAAGGCTCAGCACCGAAGATACCAGCTTTGAGTGTAAGATCTTCTGGCTTTATGCCCATTTCCTTTACAGTTTCACCTATATAAGCGGCATATGACGGAGTACAGCACAGGATAGTAGAACCTAGATCCTGCATGAACTGTATCTGTCTTTCTGTGTTTCCTGATGACATCGGCAGAGTAAGACAGCCCACCTTATGAGAGCCGCCGTTAAGACCTGCTCCGCCTGTAAAAAGTCCATAGCCATATGCAACGTGGCAAACGTCGTCTTTTGTTCCGCCTGCGGCAACTATAGCTCTTGCACAGCAATTTTCCCAAAGGTCGATATCATGCTGAGTGTAGAAAGCCACAACTCTCTTGCCTGTGGTTCCGCTTGTAGAATGTATTCTCACGCACTCTGAAAGCGGCTTTGCAAGCAGACCGTAAGGATAAGCCTCACGCAGATCAGCCTTTGAAAGGAACGGCAGCTTGTACAGGTCCTCAATGCCGTGGATATCATCAGGCGTTACGCCCTTTTCTTCCATAAGCTTCTTGTAGTATGGCACATTGTCCCAGACGTGCTTGACCTGCTTGACAAGTCTTTCGCTCTGGAGTTTTTTCATGTCCTCGTGCGCCATGCACTCGATCTCTTCGTTCCAATATTTTCCCATTGGAACACACCTCCTGTTAAAATGGTTTCGGTCATATTACTCGGGTATCAACTTTGCACAAGTATCATACGCCGTACATTTCTTCAAGCATCTTAATGCCTGTTTTCGTTTTGAACACCTTGTCACGGAAGCTTTTTATGCTCTCTTTGGAAAGGCTGTCCTCGAAAGCGTTCACAAGGAAATCTGCTTCCAAGAGTATCTGCCAGTCAAGCCCCTGGGCGCCCTCATAGGTGTGATGATGTGCGATAAGGAAGCACACCCTGTCTATGATATTCTCATCAAAGTCAAGCTCTGTGAGCATTTTCCGTGCAGGCTCAGGACCTAACTGTTCCTGAAGCTTTCCGCCGCAGTGACACTTGCCGTATCTCTCCTCCGCAGGCTTTATGCCTATATCATGCACCACCGACGCAACGTCAAGACAGTACATGGCGCGGATATCAAGCCCCTCTGCCCTGCCAATGACACGGGCAAAGGTATGCACCTTTATAAAGTGCTGTATACGCTTAGGGTCGCCGCTGAAAAACTCGGTCATTTTTATGATAAGGCCGCTTATCTCGTCCATTATTTTACCTCTCTGCCGAGAGCGAACGCCTTTTTATTCAGTTCAAGGAACTTTGCAGGAACACAGTTTTCAAGAGCCTTCTGCCAAACGTCCTCGTCAAAAGCCATTTTAGTTGACACAACGCCCATGAGAACAACGTTTGAAGCCTTTGCAGTACCAGCCTGCTCCGCAAGTGCCAGTGCGTCAACAGCGATAACGTCAACGCCCTCTGCTTTAAGCTTGCCTATGATATCCTCAGGGTAAACAGCCGCACCTGTTATAACAGGCATTGGGTCTATCTGCTGAGTTGAAGTGATGATATGTCCGCCCTTCTTGAGATATGAAACATATCTTGCGGCTTCAAGCTGTTCAAAGCTGATGATGATATCAGCTTCGCCTTTTTCAACTACAGGCGAGCATACCTCGCTGCCGTACTTAACGTATGTAACAACGGAGCCGCCACGCTGGCTCATTCCGTGTACCTCGCTGACCTTGACATCAAACCCCTGTGAGAGAAGCACGTTTCCTATTATTCTTGACGCAAGCAGTGAACCCTGTCCGCCTACGCCCACTATCATAATTGATCTTGTTTTCATTATTTACACCTCGAAATATATGTTATCATTAGTCGCATATCGCACCCAGCTTACACATTTCCTTGCATATGCCGCAGCCTACGCACTGTGTATGGTCGATAACGCACTTGCCGTCATGGATAGATATAGCAGGACAGCCTATCTTCAAGCACTGCTTACAGCCAACGCACTTATCCTTGTTTACCTTGAGAGGTGGATTGTGCTTTACATATTTAAGAAGTGCGCATGGACGTCTTGAAATAATAACGCTTGGTTCTTCCTTGGCAAGCTCTTCCTTGATAACAGCCTCTGTTTCAGCCATGTGATATGGGTCAACGACTCTTACGCTCTTGATACCAAGTGAATGGCAGAGCATTTCAAGGTCAACGGCATAAGCAGGGTCGCCCTTAAGGTTTTTACCGGTTGTAGGGTTCTGCTGATGACCCGTCATACCTGTGATAGAGTTATCGAGAATGATAACAGTTGAATTTGTGGAGTTATATGCAACGTTCACAAGACCTGTCATACCGCTGTGCATGAATGTAGAGTCACCGATAACGGCAACAGACTTCTTCTCAGCCTCTGCACCTCTTGCCTTGTTAAATCCGTGAAGTCCGCTGATAGAAGCACCCATGCAGATAGTTGAATCCATAGCACAAAGCGGTGCTGTTGCGCCGAGAGTGTAACAGCCGATATCGCCTGATACCATAACGCCCAGCTTATGCAGGCAATAGAACAGACCTCTGTGAGGACATCCCGGACACATAACAGGAGGTCTTACAGGCACGTTATCCTCAAATGTGATATACTCAGGCTTCTCGCCAAGTATCTTTTCAGCAACGATAGTCTGTGATATCTCGCCCATAAGGCTGAAAAGCTCCTTGCCGATAACGTTCACACCGTTCTTCTTGCAATGTGTTTCGATAACATCGTCAAGTTCCTCGATCACATAGACCTTTTCGCACTTTGCGGCAAAGTCCTTTATTATCTGAATTGGCATTGGGTTTACGATACCGAGTTTGAGATATGAAGCCTTGTCGCCAAGTGCTTCCTTTGCATACTGATATGAGATACCGCTTGTGATAACGCCTATCTTTGTATCGTTCATCTCTACCTTGTTGAGCGGTGAAGTTTCGGCATAATCAGCGATAGCTTTCATTCTTGCCTCAACAACAGGGTGACGGCGGATAGCGTTACCAGGCATCATAACATACTTCTGGATATTCTTTTCATATGGGATATTCTCCCTTTCCTCTCTCTCGCAAAGCTCAACAGCTGACTGAGAGTGAGAAACTCTGGTGGACAGTCTTACGATAACAGGAACATCGAACTTTTCAGAAAGCTCGAAAGCAGCCTTAGCAAACTCCTTGCACTCTCCTGAATCGGAAGGCTCTATCATCATTGTCTTAGAAGCGATAGCATGGTGACGTGAATCCTGCTCGTTCTGTGACGAGTGCATACCAGGGTCATCGGCGACAGCTATTACCATACCTGCCGTTACGCCTGTGTAGCCTGCTGTGTAAAGAGGGTCAGCAGCAACGTTAAGACCAACGTGCTTCATTCCGCAGAAGCTTCTTGCACCGCCTATAGAAGCACCAAGAGCCACTTCCATTGCCACCTTTTCATTAGGCGCCCACTCAGCATATACCTCGTCATATTTTGCAACAGCTTCTGTTATCTCAGTTGACGGAGTACCAGGGTAAGATGATACAACCTTACAGCCTGCCTCATACAGACCTCTTGCAAACGCCTCGTTTCCAAGCATTAGTTTTTTCATACAATAAATCTTTCCTTTCACTGCACCGACCATTTTTTCGTGGTCGGTAGAAATAAACAATAATTAAAATAGATACAAGTAATTATACCACAAATTTCACCAAAATGCAACAACTTTTTTGATTTAAAGCACCAATAGAGTGTTATAAAAAGTTTGCTTACAGCAATTTTGTCAGTTTGCATAAAATATCAAGGGAGCTTCTGTGCAAAAATTCACCTATAGGCACACATACACGCACACATGAAACGTGCAGCGCACGTTTTGAGCAACAAAAAATAGATTGCCGACAGGCGATACAAGAGTGTTGCAAAAGGCTTAAACAAGCGGGACGTCGAGGGCGCCGTCCCCTACAATCAACGTAAATACGCTGTTTGTATGTAGGGGCGAACAGTGTTCGCCCGTTGATTTGACATTTTTGCAATAAAATAAATCGCCGCCAGGCGATACCATAATTCCTCATTCCTCACTCTTAACACTCCTCATTCCTCATTCTTACCTCCTCACTTGTTTAAAAAATTGTACTTGAAAAAAGAGCATAAATGTTGTATAATAACAAGGTATACTTATATTTACGTTCGGAGGATATACATAATGAAAAAATACACACTTGACGAGGTCTACACAGCCGATATGACAGCGTTTCAGAGAGAAAGATATAACAGAGTTGCAGATGAATTTGAAAAGCTTTTCGGTGAAAAGCCTACAGCCTTTTTCTCAGCTCCAGGCAGAACTGAGGTAGGCGGCAACCACACCGACCACAACTTCGGCTGTGTTCTTGCGGCAGGCGTTTCACTCGACGTTATTGCCGCTGTCGCTCCTGACAACGAAGAGAACGTTATTACAATAAAGTCCGAGGGCTTCCCAATGGACACTGTGAACGTTGATGACGACACTATCTACGAAGAGCAGAAAAACACATCTGCGGCACTTATAAGAGGTATGTCCGCAGGCTTTAAGAAGAATGGTCACAATGTCGGGGGCTTCAAGGCTTATGCTACTTCAAACGTGCTCAAAGGCTCTGGACTTTCTTCATCTGCGGCTTATGAAGTGCTTATCGGCACTATCCTCAACGGTCTTTACAACGATGGCGAGGTTTCTGCTGTGGAAATAGCTCAGATAGCTCAGTTTGCGGAAAATGTATATTTTGGCAAGCCGTCAGGTCTTATGGACCAAATGGCTTCATCAGTAGGCGGATTTATCACTATCGACTTTGCTGACGAAAAGCACCCTGTTATCGACTCTGTAAAGTTCGATTTCACAAAAAGCGGTCACGCACTGTGTATCGTTGACACAAAGGGCAACCATGCCGACCTCACCCCTGAGTATGCGGCTATCCCTGCGGAAATGAAGTCTGTTGCAGCTTTCTTTGGCAAAAAGGTGCTGAGAGAGATAACAAAGGAACAGCTTCTTGAAAACATCTGCGCTGTTAGAGAAAAGTGCAGTGACAGAGCTGTACTTAGAGCGCTCCACTTCTTTGACGATAACGAGAGAGTTGGCAAGGAAGCTTCCGCACTTTCAGAGGGCGACTTTAACGCTTTCCTGAGCCTTATCAATGAATCAGGCGATTCATCATTCAAATATCTTCAGAACATCTATGCCTCTTCTGCTCCAAACGAGCAGGGCCTTTCACTGGCTTTGTATCTCGCAAATCAGGCTCTTGGCGGTGAGGGTGCTTGCAGAGTTCACGGCGGTGGCTTTGCAGGAACTATCCAAGCGTTCGTACCTGAAAAGAAGCTTGAAGCTTTCAAGGCTGAAATGGAGAGAGTATTCGGTGAAGGCTCATGCTATGTGCTGTCCATAAGACCTGTTGGCGGCGTGCAGATCGACCTTTAATATAGGAGTTGTCATGAAAAATCCATTTGCAGGCTTGAAGAAAAAGCAGGTGAAGTTGCAGTTTTCCACCTGCGGAGAGATAATGATAGACGGACTTCCCTTTGCTTTCGGAGTGGAGAGTGCAGGGAAAGCGTCAGACAAAGGGCTTTGCGTCTCGATATCCGGTGAAGCTGTCAATGACGGACGTGTTACCTTTTCAAACCTTGAATACTACGAAAACCATGGCGGAAAGATAACCCTTGTGAAGCATGGCTTTTCACTTGTCACCAAAAAGGACGGCAAGAAAATTTATCAGGCGAAGTTTACCAAAATACCTATCACCGAAAAGGACACCTCAGTGCTTTTCAGAAAGCTCACCGAGGAAGAGGTCGTCCAACGACTCAACTGCGAGATAGCTTTTAAGGTGACCCCTCATTTCAGCGGTGAGGACACACCCGAAGTCATGCTCACAGTTTATCCTTATGAAAATATGCTCACAGGGTCGGCTGTGCAGTGGCTAAAGGTCACGTCCGACAAGGACTATTTTCTGCACAAATATTCTAATAAATAACAGGAGAGTTTATCCCATATGAGAATGAGAAGAAAGAAAAATCTTGAGGCACGTCTTGAAGCCTGCGGAGATTATATTTTATATCTTGACCGTGACGAGAAGAATTTTCAGGACAAATCAAACAAACAGCTTATTGACTTTGAGAAGATATTCGGAAACAGCAATCCCCTTGTGCTGGAGATAGGCTGTGGAAAGGGTCAGTTTGCAAGAGAGATAGCAAAGAGAAATCCTGACAAGAATTTCCTTGCAGTAGAAAAAAGCAGTAACGTTATAGTTGACGCCGCACAAATGGCTATAGACGAGGGCATACCGAACCTGAGATTTGCAAGGGGCGAGGCTGAATATCTGGATTGCTTTATCCCTGAAAAGTCAGTGGAGTGTATCTATCTTAACTTTAGCTGTCCATATCCTAAAAATACATATGCACGTCATAGGCTCACATACCGAGCTTTTCTTGAAATATACAGACGTATTCTTGTGGACAAAGGCGAGATATACCAAAAAACCGACAATATGCACTTTTTTGAGTTCTCCTTGGAGGAGTTCTCTGCGGCAAATTACGGACTTAAAAACATTTCTCTCGACCTTCACAACAGCGGCTTCGAGGGCAATATCGAAACGGAATATGAGAAGAAATTCTCAGATATGGGTATGCCTATCTACAGATTGGAGGCGTTCGTAAAATAATGAGCGAGCAGATAAATCCAATTGTCAGCGAGAAAGATATGGGTGCTGACGGCAAGCTTCGCAAATGGTCAACAGGCAGAAAAGTCAAGTGGATAATTTGGATAGTCGTTATTCTTGCAGTAGCACTCGGCTTTTGGCATCAGCATTATATGCGCTCCGACAGCCAGATAAAAGCCGTTTTCGATGACAATAAGGCTAACTTTCAGACCACTGCGGAATTTATGATAGAAAGCATTTCATGCGAAAAGCCGACACTACCAAAGGGCAAATGCTCCATTAAATCACTCACTGAAAACAATGCCTGCAAGTCTGTGAAGAAAGAGCTTGAGGAGCTGGAGCGCAGGAACGTTACATACATCGACAGCGACGGCTTGACAGTGAAATTTTATACCATTTATGATCATTACTATATTTACCGCTCACCACTAAGTTCATCAGGGGGCGAGGATAACCTCGGCAATGGCTGGTCTTATGTAAAAACAAGTAAAAGCTGATTTTTTATGGACGAAAAAATTATTTTTCGTCCATTTTTTTATGCAATCAAACGGTCTTTACATTCGTGTTATAGATGAAAGGCTTTTCAAAACAACAAAGGAGGTGACAGCTTTGACAAGAGATATTGACTACATAGTTGACAAATTTTCAGACGATATCTACCGAGCGGCACTGGCAGTCACAGGCAGCGTTCACGAGGCGGAGGATATAGTCAGCGAGGTCATAATAAAATATTTCACAAGGCAGGGTGAGCTTTTCTTCAATGATGACGAGCATCTTAAAGCGTGGCTGCTGAGAACGGCGATAAATCTATCCAAAGACCTGCTAAGGTCGGCAGGCAGACGTCTGCGTGCAGAAAATGAGGTAAGTGCAAGCAGCGATTTTTCATCACCTGATATGCAGATAGATGTGCAAAACGCTATAAACAGGCTGGATAAAAAATACAGGATAGTGCTTTATCTTTTTTATTATCAAGGCTGCAAGACCGATGAGATAGCCGACATTTTGGGAACAAGCAAGGGCACGGTCACATCAAGGCTGAAAAGAGCAAGAGAAAAACTAAAGCTTTCACTTTCAGACTACGAAAAGGAGATGAGCGTATGAACGAAAGAGATATAAAGAATTATTTTGCAAACGCAAGCCTATCGGAACAAAAGAAAGATCAGCTCAAAGAAACGCTCAAAAAGCGTTTTCCACAACAAAACGGAGATATAAATACGGATACTTTCACACCACAAACCGAGCCGACACAGCCTGCCATAGTCGCAAGACACAAGGGTGCAAAGGTAGTTGCGGCAGCGGCGGCAGTGGCGCTTGTAATGTCAGGCGGAATTTACATGACAAGAAATATCCATGACTACGAGCCGAACGCAGGCACAGCTCCACCTGCAAACAGCAGTGTATCCGGCGATACAGGTACACTGCAGTTGTGTTCAGCAGACTTTATAAAGCTTGCAGACACAGTGCTTGAAAGCGCAAATTTTACGGTAGGAAATCTCGACATAATACAAAACAGCCCTGCATACTGCGATATTGTCTACAGCGGCAACTATGACGAAAATATCGAGGGCAAGGAACACGGCACAAGGTATTACGTTGACCTGCTGGAGAAAACCGACAGCGGACTTCCAAGCGTGGATTTTTTGACAGATGATAACAGCTATGAGCCAAATTCTTTGGTAATCGATATCCTGTCGGAGATAAAAACCCTTGATGAGGACGCTTTTAACAAGGCGGTGAATTGCAGAATAGAAGCCCATATTGAGAATAACAACTGCAAGATAACCATTTCAGACAGCGATAACAGCGTTTCTCTCAAATACGGAAGCGGCGAAAGCTTCACTGAAAATGCCAAAATTATAGCTCAAACCCTCAAAAATGACCTGCTGGATATCTATGACGAAAGCTCTATGAAAAACCCAGACAATGCCATTTTTAGCTACTCCCCTGCTGACTATAATTATTACAACGATATCATGAACAGCAACAATACAACAGAATATGTAAAGTCAGACTATGCGCAAAATGGATATATCACAAACGAAAGTCTGAACCTCCTGACCCTGAATATCGTCAACGATTCGGACATACAGTTCAATATGGCGACAGATTATTTCACTGTGGATATGTTCACAAACAGATTTACTCTGTATAGCTACGCCAATGACGGAAGCTGGGCGGTGTATGATTCCGCTCCGTTTTCAAGCACCAGCACTGTGGAAGCTGACCCGTCAGCCACGGCGCAGTATATTTTTGAAAAGGCGCAGGCGCTTGTAACAAAGTATAACACCAGCGGCAAGAAGCTTCACTTTGACAATGTGACCTCACTCGACCTTGCGAAAGAGCTTGCAATGTCGTATGTGCCAGATATGGACAAAGAAGATAACATCACGCCGGAGCTTTTCGCATATGGACTTTGGGTAGAAACTCTGCCATATGACAAAGAGTCCAGCTCCTATGATTTATCCGGACTTGACTTTTCAATATACTTTGAAAAGGATAAGGACGGCAGTGCATATGATGTAACCCAGGTGGATGTCACAGTTGAGGGGGATATGGTTTATTCATACACCACTGATGAGCATGACAGCGTTGAAACTTATGACCAAAATGACAGTGCATTATCTTAACAAAACAATGTTGGTAGCTCGGTTGCTCACTAAACAAAGGTAGAGTTACCGAGCCACAAAATAAAAGCTATGCTCCAAGATAGAGTAGCGAAGTAAAAAAAGAAAAAAGTGACCTGCAAAGTTAATTGCAAGTCGCTTTTCTTTATGCAATAATATTTATCTGCAAATTAGTTGTTGATGAGCTTCTCGTCATCGTTGTTCCAGCTGTAGAGCTTTCTGATCTCCTTACCAACCTTCTCAGAAGGATGCTCAGCGTGGAGCTTTCTCATAGCCTTGAAGTGTACCTGTGAACCTGCGTCAGACATATCAAGGAGGAAGTCCTTAGCGAATGTACCGTCCTGAATGTCAGACAGAACCTTCTTCATAGCCTTCTTAGTGTCCTCAGTAACGATCTTTGGACCTGTGACATAGTCGCCGTACTCAGCTGTGTTAGAGATAGAATATCTCATGCCCTCGAAACCTGACTGATAGATAAGGTCAACGATGAGCTTCATCTCATGGATACACTCAAAGTATGCGTTTCTTGGGTCATAACCAGCTTCGCAAAGTGTTTCAAAACCAGCCTGCATAAGTGCGCAAACACCACCGCAGAGAACTGCCTGCTCACCGAAGAGGTCTGTTTCTGTTTCTGTTCTGAATGTTGTCTCAAGAACACCTGCTCTTGCTCCGCCGATACCAAGTGCATATGCAAGTCCGATATCCTGTGCGTTGCCTGTTGCGTCCTGCTCAACTGCGATAAGGCAAGGTGTACCCTTACCAGCCTGATACTCAGAACGTACTGTGTGACCAGGAGCCTTAGGCGCGATCATGATAACATTGACATTCTTTGGTGGTACGATGCAGCCAAAGTGAATGTTAAAGCCGTGTGCGAATGCAAGAGTCTTACCCTCTGTGAGGTATGGCTCGATAGATTTCTTATAAAGTGCAGCCTGCTTCTCATCAGGAATAAGGATCATGATGATGTCAGATGTCTTTGCAGCTTCCTCAGTTGTCATAACTGTAAGACCCTGCTGCTCAGCCTTTGCCCAGCTCTTAGAACCTTCGTAAAGACCTACTACTACGTCAACACCGCTCTCCTTAAGGTTGAGTGCATGAGCGTGACCCTGTGAACCGTAACCGATAATGGCAACTCTCTTACCCTTGAGTACGTTAATGTCGCAATCCTGCTGATAGAATATTCTTGCCTGTGCCATTGTTAATTCCTCCAAATTCAGAAATTTAAGATTTATTTTATGTAGCCTTTCGGCTATATAATCAAAGTTTATTTGCCTGCATTGAATGTGTCAGAGCCTTTCTCTATTGCGATAGTGCCTGTTCTTACCATTTCGATTATTCCGTAAGGTGCTATGACCTCCTCAAATCTGCAAAGGTGAGCGTAAGTGTCGCAAAGCTCCAATGTCATTGTCGTAAGCGTTATATCCATGACCTTAGCCCCTGTGATATCCGCAATAGTCATTATCTCACTGCGTCTGTTTGCGACCGCAGACACCTTGACTATCATAAGTTCTCTTGCGAGATACTCATTAGCCTCAAATGTCTTTACCTTGATGACCTCTATAAGCTTATTGAGCTGTTTCTCGATCTGCTCAACTGTATGCTCGTCACCGTCAGCAACTATCGTTATTCTTGAAACGTCAGGGTCATGAGTTGGACCTACTGCAAGGCTCTCGATATTGAACCCACGTCTTGAAAACAGTCCGGAAATTCTTGATAGAACACCGCTGTGGTTTTCTACAAGAACTGAGATCGTATGTTTCATAAATCAACCTCCATAAGGAAACCTTTCCTTGTTTATTTATTATATCAGCTTATTATTAAAATTTTTTGAACGCAAACGCTATATACTGTAAACGCTACAGATAGTTAAAATATTGGCCTTATAATGTTGGCATATCCTTATCCACAACGACTTCAACAAGGCAAATGCCTTTATGTTCAGCAAGCATCTCGACGCCCTTTTCCATGGTCGCATCGTCATAAACTCTCATTGCAGGTATGCCATAAGCTTCTGCAAGCTTAATAAAGTCAGGAGAGCCGTCAAGAAAAACTGCTGTCTGTCTGTCATGATAGCCGTTTGTCTGAAGCTCTCTTACCATGCCAAGGCGGTTGTTTGTCATTACTACCACCTTTATATCAACACCGAACTGAACGGCTGTTGCAAGCTCCATGAACGACATCTGAAAAGCTCCGTCACCGCATATAGCAACTGTTGCTCTGCTGTTGTCAGCCATTTTTGCACCTATTGCCGCAGGCACAGAATAGCCCATCGTACCCATGCCGCCTGAGGTAAGAAGTCTGCCCTCTTTGCGGAACTTATATTCAGTGCAGGTCCATATCTGATTTTGTCCAACGTC
This sequence comes from Ruminococcus sp. CAG:57, assembly GCF_000435935.1. Lineage (NCBI taxonomy): Bacteria > Bacillati > Bacillota > Clostridia > Eubacteriales > Oscillospiraceae > Ruminococcus > Ruminococcus sp. CAG:57. Next base: position 163,924 of record NZ_FR890716.1, read on the forward strand.
CGCCACAACAGTAACATTGGCAGGCATTTTCTTTGCAAGCCTGTCGATAAACACCCTCGGATTAACAGTACCCTTTGCAGGCTCAACATACTTTCTCTCGCCCCCAAGGGTCTTGATGTGAGCTATCCACTCATCGTGCTTCATAGGCTTTGCAAGCTCCGTCATTTGCTGTAAAACAAGCTTTGCGTCACCAACGAGAGGCAGGTCAGCACCGATATTCTTGCCTATCTCCGCAGGGTCGATATCTATATGTATTATCTTAGTAGTTTTCTCCAGAGCCAAAGGTGTTTTAACGGCTCTGTCGCCAACTCTTGCACCCACAAGGAACAGCACGTCGCACTCGTTCACAGCGGCGTTTGCCATTTTAACACCGTGAGTTCCTATCATGCCGCAGAAAAGCTGGTCGTCATCAGGAAAAACAGAAATGCCCATCATAGTTGTGATAACAGGTATCTGCATAAGGTCGGCAAGCTCTCTTATCTCGTTCTCAGCGTGAGCGGCAAAAACGCCTCCGCCAATACAGATAAGCGGCTTCTCAGCCTCTTCCAGTGCCGCCATTACACGCCTTACCTGAACGTAGTTGCCCTTTGTGGTAGGCTTATAGCTTCTTATCTCGCACTTTTCAGGATACTCAAAGTCGATAACAGCTTTCTGAACGTCCATAGGGATATCTATAAGCACTGGACCCGGTCTGCCCGTACCTGCGATATAGAAAGCTTCCTTGAACACTCTCGCAGTGTCCTCAGGGTCTTTGAGAAGATAGCTGTGCTTAACGAACGGCTCAGCCGAGCCTGTAATGTCAGCCTCCTGAAAAACGTCAGAGCCTATCTGGTCGGTATTCACCTGACCTGTTATGCACACGATAGGTATAGAATCCGCATAAGCGGTAGCAATAGCAGTAATAAGATTAGTTGCACCCGGACCTGATGTAGCGATACAGACCGCAGGCTTGCCTGAAATTCGTGCATAGCCGTTAGCCGCATGACCACCGTTAGCTTCCTGTCTCACGAGCACCTGCCTGATGTCGTTTTCAGCATCCAGCAAAGCGTCATAGAAAGGACAGATAGCAGCTCCGGGATAGCCAAAGACGACTTTTACGTTCTCAGCTTTCAAACATTCAACCATAGCCTGACTTACAGTCATCTTCATAATAAAGTCGCCTCCATAAAAAATTTTCTGTATAAATTATCATATAAAGTGATAAAACATACAAAGCTGTGATTTATTATACCATATTTATAAGATTTCGTCAAGTATCGTTAGCATACGAAGGAATATTTATGCTTCAAAAAATTTCGCAAAAAATTTTGAAAAAGGGGTTGACAAGACAGATGAACTGTGCTATAATAATTAAGTCGCTGAGAGAGAACGACACAAAAACAAATAATTAATGTGGACAGGTGTCCGAGTGGTTTAAGGAGCTGGTCTTGAAAACCAGTGATACGGCAACGTACCGTGGGTTCGAATCCCACCCTGTCCGCCACATTTTTTATATATACAGGTTTGCGGATTTACCCAAGTGGTGAAGGGGCTCCCCTGCTAAGGGAGTAGGTCTGGAAACGGGCGCGAGAGTTCAAATCTCTCAATCCGCGCCAGCAAAAGTCTAAGCTTTTGCTTGTATCCGCTTTACGTTATGTAGAGCGGATTTTTTTATTATATAAATACACAAATGCCGCAGAGATATCTGTCCTCTGCGGCGTTTTTTTATTCTGCAAGCCCTGCGGCACTTTTCATTCTGTTTTTGAAGAAATGGTCGAATACTGCCACACACCTTCCCACAAGGAGCATTGCCGCCACCGTTCCGATACCGATACCTATTATCCGCTTGTCAAACAGCAGACCTATCACGCAGGCAATGGCAACACACGATGCGTCAAGAATATTCTTGCCAAAGCCCATGTTCTTTCCAAAGGCTTTTCCTATAGCCTGGGCAAGACCGTCGGCTGGGTTCGGCACGAACTTCATGGCTATCATCATTGACATTCCCGCACCCGTGCAGATTATCGCTGCTGCAAGATACAGCGTGTTTTCCCACAAATGTCCGAAATTGAAATCAAGCAGCTTTGAAAACATATTCAGCAGCAGGCTGAACACAATACTGAATGGTATTTGCAGCCAGTCTATAACAGTTCTGTCGCTACCTTTTATTATCATTTCTATCACAACGAACAGTGCATATGTAGCAAAAGTCACAAGAGAAAAATTCACGTCCCATATACTCGATATGGCAAATGGCACTGATATAATAGTGGATACACCTAGCCCTGTTTTGATGTTCATCGTTATCCCTGCGGCAAGTATCACAAGCCCCATGGCATATATAGCCGCCCTTGCGGCATAATTCTTCTTTTCCAAACCAAATTCGCCTCCATACCAATTATACCACCTTCATCACACTTTTTCAAGAGCACAAAAAAGCTGCCGCACCAAAAGGCACAGCAGCTTTTATACTATATAATAGTATCAGAGTTATTGATTATTCCTTTGGACCTGCTGATACAAGAGCCTTACCTGCTGGGTTGCCCTCATACTTAGCAAAGTTCTTAACAAATCTGCTTGCAAGATCCTTAGCCTTTGTCTCCCACTCGGAAGCGTCAGCATATGTGTCACGAGGATCGAGAATTGCAGGATCAACACCTGGAAGCTCTGTTGGAACTTCAAAGTCAAAGTGTGGTATCTTCTTTGTAGGTGCGTTGAGAATATCGCCGTTAAGGATAGCGTCGATAATTCCACGAGTATCCTTGATAGAGATTCTCTTGCCTGTGCCGTTCCAACCTGTGTTTACCAGGTATGCCTTAGCACCGCTCTTCTGCATCTTCTTAACAAGCTCTTCAGCATACTTTGTTGGGTGAAGCTCAAGGAAAGCCTGACCGAAGCAAGCTGAGAATGTTGGTGTAGGCTCAGTGATTCCACGCTCTGTACCTGCAAGCTTTGCAGTAAAGCCAGAGAGGAAGTAATACTGTGTCTGCTCTGGTGTGAGGATAGATACTGGAGGCAGTACACCAAATGCGTCTGCTGAAAGGAAGATAACGTTCTTTGCAGCAGGTGCAGAAGAAATAGGTCTTACAATGTTCTGGATATGGTCGATAGGATAAGATACACGAGTGTTCTCTGTAACGCTCTTATCAGCAAAGTCGATCTTGCCGTTCTCGTCAAGAGTTACGTTCTCAAGAAGAGCGTCTCTTCTGATAGCGTTGTAGATATCAGGCTCAGAATCCTTATCAAGGTTGATTACCTTAGCATAGCAGCCGCCCTCGAAGTTGAATACTCCGTTGTCGTCCCAGCCGTGCTCGTCGTCACCGATAAGAAGTCTCTTAGGGTCTGTAGAAAGTGTTGTCTTACCTGTACCGGACAGACCAAAGAAGATAGCTGTGTTCTCACCGTTCTTGTCTGTGTTAGCTGAGCAGTGCATTGAAGCCATGCCCTTGAGTGGAAGGAAGTAGTTCATCATTGAGAACATACCCTTCTTCATCTCTCCACCGTACCAAGTGTTGATGATTACCTGCTCACGGCTTGTGATGTTGAACATAACAGCTGTCTCAGAGTTAAGACCAAGCTCCTTATAGTTCTCTACCTTAGCCTTTGAAGCGTTGTATACAACGAAGTCAGGCTCAAAGTTCTCAAGCTCCTCAGCAGTTGGCTTGATAAACATATTTGTTACAAAGTGAGCCTGCCAAGCAACCTCAACGATGAAACGGATAGCCATTCTTGTATCCTTGTTAGCGCCGCAGAATGCGTCAACTACGAAAAGTCTCTTATTTGAAAGCTCCTTGATAGCGAGTTCCTTAACAGACTTCCAAGCCTCCTGTGAAGCTGGGTGGTTGTCGTTCTTGTACTCGTCAGAAGTCCACCAAACAGTGTCCTTAGAATTTTCGTCCATAACGATGAACTTATCTTTAGGTGAACGGCCTGTATAAACGCCTGTCATAACGTTTACTGCGCCAAGCTCACTTTCCTGACCCTTTTCATAGCCTTCGAGTGTTGGCTTTGTTTCTTCCTCGAACAGCTGCTCGTAAGAAGGATTGTAAACAACTTCTGTAGTTCCGGTGATACCGTACTTGCTCAAATCGATCTTTGACATGTTGCAATAACTCCTTTTCAAAAAAATATCGTTAATAGGCGCTATAATGAAACAGCACACGCCGGCACATTCATTTTCTTTCCTTATTATAAAGCATAAGCTATACAGAAATTCATCTGACAATTGAAAACACACTGCCAGCATTTCATGCTGTGCTCCTATTACAGCAATATAATTATACCACATATTTTTCTGAATTGCAAGGGTAAACGCAGATTTTGTGAGCTGATTTTTTACATTTCGCTTAAATCTATAACGATTTTTTATGAATAAATGTAATTTCATGGTATAAAATAGATAATAAAAGATATTGACTATTATCAATAGTTAGTCTAAGCTTGCGCGGACGATTTTGCAGTATCAATATAAAATAATTGCATTTTTATGCTTCTTTGCAAAAAAAATGCCCCAAATTATGCAGGCAAATCCCGCTTTCCTGCAAACAGAAAAAAGGCAGTCCACAAGGAACTGCCCTTCTCCGAAATATCAACAATAGGGGAGATCTTATTTACTTTTTCTTCTTAGCCATGACCACAGCCGCACCGCTCAGAAGTGCAAGAGCGAATGCTCCTCCAGCAACGCCGGTTGATGGGTTTGTGTTTGAAGCGTTTGAAGCTGCCTTT
>NZ_FR890717.1:0-7346 GCF_000435935.1 Ruminococcus sp. CAG:57
TGAACTTTATTGAAATCAGGTGGAGAGATAATTGTCAGTTTTTTTATTGGATATTCGAAAGGCAGTTTGCAGAACGGCTCCCATAACTCACCAATACGTCGTGCAAAAGCCATGTATTCATAAGGCCATACTGAATTTCTTGCATCAAGCATCACTATATAAGAAGCATATGTTATAATAAGGATTTCATCAAGTAACTCAGACTGGGTTAATTCATTTGAATGTGCTTTCAAGGAGCGAATTGAATTATCACGTATATCATTTATAAACTGATTGATTGCACTTGCTTGATCTTTATAGTTTTTATATCTGGAACAAATCTTTTCTTTTTCAGTAGCAACTTGCTGAGTAAAGAAAGCTATCCACTTTGATTTATCTTGTTTCATTCTCCTATACCTCCACAATCATAACAAGCGATACCTAGCGTAGAATCGCTATTTGTATTATTATAACATGGTATAGAATCTAAGTCAATATTTGTTATAAAATGTTTTTTGATATCAATATTTTAACTTTGAACCCACCGGAGTCAAAGTTCACCTCTTCTTCCCAAACCTCTCAACAAGCTCTTCTGCAATAGCCTTTATCTCCGTCTTATACTTAGCACTGAGTTTTTCAAGCTCCTTGGTCGGCAGACCGTTGCGTATCAGGCGTTTTTTGAGCTTGTCCATATCTTCCATACGTTCCTGCTTCGCCTGTATAAACTCGTCAAACTCGGCAGGGTGATACTTCTCAACACCTGCTTCAACGAGAACCTTCTTATATCTGCGGACATAAGCATCATAATCTCGCTTCACGGCTGAGTATGCCTTTGTATTTTCCTTGTATATGGCTTCCTTCTGCTGTTTCTGTGCTTCGATGCACTCGGCGGAGTGACAGCAGACTTCTCTTTCCGTTCCGAGAAACAGCTTATGACAGAAACCGCACTCGCAGACAATCCACTTGTTATGATGAACGAGCTGCCCGATCTCTGCAAGGATGGTAAGCAGGCAATTGTCGCTTTCACGGAACACATTGAATGTATAATCATCGGCAGCAACTATCGTTCTTCCGGACTGTATCATAAAATGCTCCATAGTAGACTTATGGCTGAAATACGCATCACTGCACATCAGGGCGAACTGCGTATCCATGAACTCCATTAGCTTTCGGGAAACTTCGTCCTGTATCTTTCTTCTGTTGAGCTTGGCGATAACAACGTCATTCGGTTTCAGTAGGACGTGCCTCTCCTTGTCATAGAACTCAATAACAGAGCTGACATATCCTCTGAAAAAGATATTCTCCCCATATTCAGCTATAAACCTTGCTATCATATCATCGGTGCTGACTTCAATGCTCTTGTCAATACGCAAGGCGCTGTTGAGCCTGTCCTTGAAAGCGTCATAAGGCTCGGTATGTTCGCAGAACACTTTATGCTGATTCATCAGCTCATCAAAAGTGTACATTCTTGTATTCAAAACTACGCCGTGTAAGCTTTCATCAGTATCATTAACAGACTGTGCGATATTTATCGTGCGGTCTGTTTCGTTTATACGGTAAATTGTCGTAGTTCCCATACGCTCTCCTCGCTTTCGGTATCTTCTGATATTATAACATATCACACGCAAAATGTCAATTATAATGCGTATTATAGCGTAATATACAGCGTATTCAAAAATATTATACGTATTCTTTTGCGTAAATACGCAATACACGCACAGGACCTCCGAAAGAAATGTTACAATGGTCATGTCAGCAGGCGACGGTCGGCTGACAGCGGTATTGCATACAAGATGCTGACCGATATACATATAAATTCGCTTTTATAAATACATCTGAAAGGAAGATGATAGTTGAACAACGAAACAACGTGGGTTCAGCCCATACCACTCCGTCCCGACGGGACAAACCTCCTGCCGTTCCCTGTGAACGCACTTCCATCTATTATAGGTGATATGGCAGACGCAATAGCGACTACCACATCAACGGACGTTGCTATGGCAGGCACTTCAATACTCTCGGCGGTGAGCTACTGCTTTTCGGGCGTGTACCGTATGTCGGCCAAGCGTGACCATACTGAGCCGCTGGTACTCGACACCCTGACGATAGCAGAGCCGAGCTTCAAGAAGTCTCCTGTTATCTCTCTTATCAAGCGACCGTATATACAGTTCGCTCACGACTGGAACGAGCATAACAAGCAGGACATCTTCACGGCGCAGGCAGAATACAAGCTGTTAGAGAGCAAGCTCGAAGCACTTGAAAAGAAGAAAGACGTTACCGCCGAGGAGATTGCCAAGCTGCAAACAGACCTTAGCAATATGTCTCCGAGCAACTTCCGCAGGATAGCTGTTGACGATGTTACGCCCGAATCTCTTGTAAATCTGCTTGAAGAAAACGGCACACTCCTGATGATATCCGATGAATCAGGAATGCTCGGTAATTTCAGCGGACGTTATAGCAACAATATACCGAACCTTGATCTCCTGCTGAAATCGTGGAATGGTGAAACGTATATCAGCGACAGAGCGACCAGGGCGAGTATAGTGCTGAAAAAGCCGTACATGAGCATCTGTCTTGCGTGTCAGCCCTATATGTTCGATAGCATGATAAATAATCCTGTGTTTCGTGGCAGCGGACTGATAGCACGTTTTCTGTATTGTTTCCCCGTAAGCAATATCGGCTATCGTAAATATGATACGCAGGCTGTTCCTGAAGCCGTTGCTGAGAATTACAAGCGGCTGATATACAAGCTCCTCGGTAAGAAGTTCGCCTATAATGACGAGAAAGAGCTGTATCTCCATTTCGACGAAAAGACATACGGTGAGTTCGTAGATTACTACAACAGGCGTATTGAGCCGATGCTCCTCACGGATATGGCATTCTGCAAAGACTGGGGCGGTAAGTATCACGGCGAACTGCTCCGCCTGTGCGGTATCATTCACTGTATCAAGTGTGCTTTGAATGGTGTTGAGCCAGCAGAGAACCTTGTCACGCTTGATACGTTCTGTAACGCTATCGAGATCGGTGAGTATTTCCGTGAACAGGCGATATATGCGTACAGTCTCGGTGACGTTGACCACGGAACGATAAAGGCAGAACGTGTGATAAACAAGATACGCTCCAAGCACATCACAAATATCAGGCAGAATGACCTGTACAAGCTGTGCAGATGCACACTATTTAAGAACGCCGCCGACTTTGCTGAGACAATGGATATGCTGGAGGAATACAGGTATATCGTCCGCAACATAAGCAAGGGCACAAACAACAAAACGATAACAGATGTTATCATCAACCCGAACATTTACAGATGATGACCCTGAACTTTCCGCATTTTGCACACTTTGAAACTGCAAAATGCTCAAAATGTTCAAAGTTCATAAAACACAAAACTCTTAGATAGAAAGATGAGGATTTTAATTATGACAAACGAAAGAAAAGAACAGCTTCTCGACCAGATACTTGAACTCATGACCGCTGTCGCTTACGACAGAGAGCCTAATGAGGGCGCAGTCCCCGAAACAACCAAAGCTCCTGCACCTGAAAAGGTGAAGATGCTGACCGTCAAGGAATGTACCGAGCTTATTGGCGGGCTTTCCGAACACACTGTCCGTATGCTTGTAGCTCAGAACAAGATCAAGTATATCCGCACAGGCGAAGGTGTTCGTGGAAAGATACTTGTCAACAAGGCTGACCTGCTTAACTATTTCCAGAATTGACGGTATTCGAGCAAGTAAAATCTGCTATTGATATGAGAACGGTAGCGGAGGGATATGGTCTTGAAATATCCCGTGGTGGTATGGCACTTTGCCCGTTTCATAACGAGCGTACTCCCTCTGCAAAAATTTATCCCGATGCTCTTCATTGCTTCGGCTGCGGAACGCACGTTGACGTTATCGGTTTCACGCAGAAAATGTTCGGATTGGACAAGCCTATTGATGCTGTGAAAAAGCTCAACGATGATTACGCTCTGCATATCGAAATCGGTAAAGCTCCGACTGCGGAAAAAGTGTCCGAATATCAGAAGCGAGTCCGAGAAAAACGAGCCTATGAAGAATGGGAGAAGTCAGCGTGGCGAACACTCAATGATTATCTGTGGCGGATGCGTGAATGGAGAGAATTTGCTCCTGCTTCTCCCAATGAAGAATGTGACGAGCGTTTTGTATATTCCTTGCATCATCTGGACTACGCAGGGTACCTTTGTTTTGAGTTCATAAACTGCAACAAAGCTGGTCGGCTTTCCATGAAAAATATCGTTGCTGAGATAGCAGATTTTCAGAAAAAATGAGAGCTGATTTTTCAAAATTGTAATGCGGATTTCCGAAGTTCTCACGGGTACGATTCAGAATAACCGTACCCACAATTTCGGCTGCTCCGCCAGCCGATAAGAGCCTCGCAGAGCCCCGGCATTTTTGATAGTCGTGTAGGCGGCTGTCAAAAGTGCTTTGGGGTTACTGGCGGCGCACCGCAAGTAAAATCCGGTGCTTCGCACCGTTTGGGTTGCCGATCTCCGTATCGTTGCAATCCAATTTGACCATCAGGGCTATATGGAGCATAAGCTCCGTCTTATGCGAAATTCTTCAAAGCCCGACAGGGCGTAAATGTTCTTAGTAGCACAAGCTCTGTCTTGTGCGTAATTCTTCAAGCCCGTCAGGGCTTACATGATGAAAAAAATTTTATGAAAGAGAGACTATAACATGAGTACAAAATCTATCTCGATGTGCGAGGGTAAAGGCAGCCTTTCACATAACAACAGAGAGTTCTCTGCCAAGAATATCGACAGCTCCAGAACACTGAACAATGTTGTGTTCGTTCAGCAGGCTCTGAGTGATGCTTATCATCAGCTTTTCGATGAAGCGGTTGAGAGATACAACGCTAATCAGAAAAGAAAGGATCGTAAGATCGGTAACTACTTTGAACACCTGTTCAATCGCCTGCCGAGCAAAAGTGTTATTACAGGCACGAACAAGCAAAAAAGCTTCTACGAACATCTCGTTTATATCGGAACAAGAAAAGACACTGGCGTCGGCACTCCTGATGCCGAGATAACGACTGAATGTCTGCGTGAATATATGGAGGGATTTCAGGCGAGAAATCCTAACTTCTATGTGTTCAATGCGGTGCTGCATCTTGATGAATCAACTCCGCACCTGCACATCAATTATATCCCCGTAGGTCACTTCACTCGTGGACTTGAAGTCCGCAATGCGAAGAACAAAGCAATGGAGGAAATGGGCTTCGGAAATGATGCGAAAGCGAATGACCGTTGGAGACACAATGAGTGGGATATTTTAAAGAATATCTGCAATGCTCACGGCATTGAAATTTCCGAACCGAAGAAGTCCAGGGGTTACAGTTATAAGGTCGAGGAGTACGGCGAACATCAGGACAAGATAAATGCTCTCAATGCTGAGATCGAAAGACTCACCGCCGAGCGTGATGAGACAGTTGCCGAGTTTGAGAAACTGGCAAAGAAAAAGGTGAACATAGGTGAGATCGAAAGCATCGAAGCCAAGGAGTCCGTATTTAGCAAAAAGGTCACACTTTCCAAAGAGGACTATGACAAGCTCAGCGACACCGCTAAGAAGTATGTTGCTATGGAGAAGAACATCAAAAAGCTCAAAAAAGAACGTGACACTGCCGTGCAGGAACTTGGGGCTGTGATGCAGAAGTTTGAAGCGGTGTCCTCGGAGCTTTCGGAGTACAAGAAGAAAGAGGAGAACGCTCATTACCTTAGCCGTAAGAAGCTGAACGCCGAAGCACAGCGCATCAAGCGTGAAGATCAGCTATCCCGTGATCTACAGAAAGCAAGGGCGTTCATATCCGCTTGTGGACTTGCGGAGGATTTTGCCCGGTATAAGTTTAACAAAACAAGAAATGCAGAGTTAGAATAAAAGAAAAAAAGCTACGGCATATCTCCGAAAGCACTTGACAAAGATAGAATAGTGCGCTACAATGCTAAATACAGAGATATGCCGTAGTGTAAATTTAGGAGGATTTACATTGGCGAATATAACAAAACGCGGAAACACATTCCGCATCAGGGTGTTTGTCGGCTGCGATATGAACGGCAAACAGCTTGTAAAATCAACAACCTACACTCCGCCCGACGGAGTGACACCAAAGAAAGCCGAAAAGCTCGCCCAGGAGTACGCTTTCGAGTTCGAGAGACACTGCAAAGGTTACTCTCAGCTGAACGAAAATATGCGTTTTTCCGAGCTTGCAGATTGGTATTTCACAAACTACGCTCCGCAGGAGCTGAAAGAAAGCACGATCTACACCTACAAGGGGCAGTACAAGAACCACATCGAGCCTGTTCTTGGCAACATCAAGGTAAAGGACATCAATGCTCCCAGGCTGACGCAGATAATGCAGTCCTATGACCTGAACCCTGCAACAGTTAAGAAACTGTACGTCATAGTGCAGAGCATCTTCCGCAGAGGAGCAGAGCAGGGCTTCATTCGTGACACTCCCTGCCGTAACGTGATACTGCCGAAACGTAAGAAAAGTCGTAAAAACAAGGCTTTAGAGGAAGACAAGCTCAAAAGGTTCATGGAATACCTCGAAAGTAAGCCGTGGTACGAGGACTTCAAGCGTATCATCAAGGTTCTGCTTTACACGGGTATGCGTTCGGGAGAGTGCCTTGGACTTGCTTGGGAGGATATCGACTTCGAGAACAACACTATCTCGATAAACCACACGTTGACCGACATAGGCGGAAAGCATGAACTGACTGATCCTAAGACTGAGAGCAGTATCCGCATCATCGGTATGGGGCAGGAGCTGAAAAAGGTACTTCTTGCACAGAAAGAGTATATCGAAAAGCTGAAATATGCCCTCGGTGATGACTTCGCTCACCCTGAAATGGTGTTCGTATCATCAAGAGGAAACTACCGTGACCGTAATTCAGTCTATCAGTCACTCAAACGCTTCACCAAAGGAACGGAGTTTGAGGATATGACTCTTCATCAGCTCCGTCATTGCAACGCTACAATGCTCTTAAACAGCGGTATCGACCTGAAAGTCGTGTCTGAGCATCTTGGTCACTGTGATGTGAACGTAACTGCTGACATCTACGCTGATGTTCTGCGTAAAACAAAAGCCCGAACTGCCGAACAGATTGAGCTGTGCCTTGCATAAAGGCAAATAAAAAAACCTCCCTGCGCGAACAAGGAGGTTTTGAATTGACCAAATGTTGACCAAAGAGTTTTTGACCACTCGCAAAGTGCGTAAATACGCAAGTTTTGAGGTATCTGATTATCTCTTTGAGAACTGTGGAGCACGTCTTGCGGCTTTGAGACCGTACTTCTTTCTTTCCTTCATTCTTGGGTCACGAGTGAGGAAGCCTTCCTTCTTGAGGAGAGGTC
>NZ_FR890717.1:7381-20997 GCF_000435935.1 Ruminococcus sp. CAG:57
CTCATCGCTAGCCTGAAGAAGAGCTCTTGAAAGACCGTGTCTGATTGCACCAGCCTGACCTGTTACTCCACCGCCTGTTACTGTGCAAACGATATCGTACTTATCCATTGTATCTGTTACAGCAAATGGCTGACGAACGATGAGCTTGAGTGTCTCAAGACCGAAATAATCGTCAATGTCTCTGCCGTTGATTGTGATCTTACCTGTACCCTCGTAAACACGAACACGGGCAACAGAATGTTTTCTTCTACCTGTGCCATAGAAATATGGCTGCTTTGATTCGTACATCTAAATTGCTCCTTCCTTACAGTTCGTATTTAACAGGCTTCTGAGCAGCATTGTTATGCTCAGCACCCTTGTATACTCTGAGTCTCTTTGCAGCAGCTCTGCCAAGTGTGTTGTTAGGAAGCATACCCTCAACAGCAATTGTCATAGCTCTGTCTGACTGATTAGCCATCATATCTGAATACTTGATCTCCTTAAGACCGCCGATCCAGCCTGTGTGCCACTTGTAAGACTTCTGATCAAGCTTCTTGCCTGTGAGAACAGCCTTATCTGTGTTGATGATGATTACATGGTCGCCGCAGTCAGCGTGTGGTGCGTAAGTTGGCTTGTGCTTACCACGAAGAATGTGAGCAGCCTTAGCAGCAACTCTACCGAGTGACTGACCTTCAGCGTCGAGAATATACCATGTGCGAGTAATGTCGCCTGCTTTTGGCATATAAGTTGACATATTATTTCCTCCATTCAGAATTTTAAAAAGTCTGTTCACAGCCGCATTTTTCGCCCTGTGAACTCACAACGATGTCTATTATACAACAGCTTTTCACGATTGTCAATAGCCAAAACGCTGAATTTTTAATTTATATCCCTCATTCTCTTTAATTCTCTTCGTTTTGCTCCATTTCTCTCGATTTCTCACAATTCATTTCACTTTTGCCTTTTACACTAATATACACAGTAATATGGCGTAAACTAAAGATAATCATAGCATAAGCAACGTATATTCAATATTTAACTGTCTACGTTAGAATATGTGCTTATATGTCTGTATTTGCATTTTCAGCATATGCTTTTCTTCTGCACCAAAATCCTGCAAACCGTCTGCTTTACTGTATTTTCAGCTTTATTCATCTTCGAATGAAAAAATATCCTCTACAGATACACCAAATACCTTTGCAATATCCATTGCAAGCTTTAATGACGGATTGTATTGTCCTTTTTCAAGACGTATGATGGTTTCACGCCTGACGCCCACTTTTTCGGCAAGGTCACCCTGCTTCATGTCAAGCTTGGCACGATATTCCTTGAGTTTTGTTTTTAGCTCCGGCATTACTCGTCCTCCTCATCGGTGCTGAGCTTGCCCTCATGGTGGAGGAAAAATCCGCTTTCAAGGGTCATATAACTGAACCAGAATATAAACCATACTTGATATAGTCTGTCGCTGTTTATCTTTATGGTTATACTTCCTTCCCAGAACATTGATATAAAGATCGCCACTGCTAATATTATCAAAAACATTTTTGTGATACTTTGATGTGCCTTGAGCATATTTTCTTTTGCCATTTCATCCTCTTTGTCAACTTTCTGACAGCTTGCATACAGCCATATTACTGCAAATAAAGCCGTCATAGCAGCCAACACAACGAATATCACCGTCGCCCATGTTGTATTATCAAGCTTGTAATGCTCCACAGTGTTTTCAAATATCTCTGTGACAAGTATTGCAATTCCTGTTGCCATACGCTTTTTGTGATATTCTCTCAGAGTTATCTTTTTCTTTTCTTTTTTCTCTTTCATTTTTATCCCTCTAGTTCTCATCATCATCGAACTTACTTTCAAAATACAGCCCTATAAAATTGTACACCGCATAGCAAAACCATATCAAGCCCGTTATAACATATTCGTTTAGTGTTACCTTAAATCTTCCTAAAATATCGGAAAACAAAGTCATAACTGAAATAAACAGGCAGGCAATCGTGAACAGGAACGTTATAAAAGTCTGATTGACCTTTGCTGTTGTCTGCTGAGTAAGCTCGTCATTTGTATCTCTTTTGCCAACCGTGGATATCATCTTTGTTATGCATATGGCGATCAGCGCAAGCGTTCCCAAAGATACGATAAGATTTATCACATTGGTAAGTGTGTGCCCTTTCTTTATCGCAGTTTGTGATTTAAACAGCTGCATATATAAGGTGATTTATTTATCACCTTATGTGACAATAATATCACTTTTACCTTGCAAAGTCAATAGAAAAGTGACAAATTTATCACCTTTGTGCATATACACAAATCGTGCCATATCAGTTTGTACACATTTATGTACACTGACAACAAAAAGAGCGGAACAAAGTCCGCTCATGAAATTATTCTGTTTGTGAATTTGAACTTTCTTCGTTGCTACTGTCGGTGTCGCTTTTATCTTCTGTGAATATTTCTTTGCATACAGCACTAAATTCATCGTCACGTAGTGAAACTTTATTTTTTATCACGTCTGTAATGGTGAATTTTCTGTAGGTGAAGCCGTCATATACTATTAAAAAGGAAATAGTGTAGTTATCAGAGCCATGTTTGCCTTTTACTGTTACTGTGTAGTTGTGACCGTTCTTTGTGCAATCCCACTTTGCGTCCTCGCCTAGATAAGAAGCTATGCACTCACCGATTACCTTTGATGAATTTCCCGAAAAGTTGTCAAGGCTTTGCACATAACTGTTCTGTGCGGATACGAGCATATAGTTGTTGTCTATTTTTATGCTCTGCGTAAAACCATTCATGAACAGTGCAGCGATAATGAAAAATCCACACATTATTGCTTTATAACGCTCTCTGCCGCAAAGCTTTTCACGCTTATAAACATAAAAAGGCGTTAGCCATACCCATTTGAAAAGGTGTGCCGCATCAATGCCATGCTTTATAAGCTGTTTGCAATCTGCAATGGAACAGCCTATCATGAACAGCGGAACAAGTATCCACAGGAACGCTCCTGCGGTGGCAGAGTTTGCATAGTTTTCAAGAAACAAGCCGATAAGCGGAACAAAGCATATGAACCATATCAGCCCATTGTTAAGGGACATTGCTTTGGCAGAGTTTGAGTTGCTTTCGGTCTGCGGTGCATTTATTGTAATATCCATTTTGTCCTCCGATTTTTTAAGCTACTTATATTATATAATATTTTTTTCAAATAATCAATAGCTTATGTTTTTGTTTATTAGTAACAAAACAAACGTTCGGCATTGTTCTGAAAAATGTTTAATTAATGTATTTACAAAATCGTTGACTTTGTGTTATAATATAATTTGTATGTAAAAAATTCTTCAGATCCGTAAGAAAGGAAATGAGAAATGGCAAATAAAAAGGAATATACAAATGAAGATATAGTATCCCTTAAGGGGGAGGACAGAGTAAGAAAGCGTCCTGCGGTAATATTCGGCTCTGACGGACTTGAGGGCTGTAAACATTCTGTTTTTGAAATTCTTTCAAACTCTATAGACGAAGCTCGTGACGGTCATGGCGATAAGATAATCGTTACAAAGTACAATGACGATTCTATCGAGGTGGAAGACTTCGGACGTGGTTGTCCTGTTGACTATAACCAGCGTGAGAAAAAATATAACTGGGAGCTTGTTTACTGCGAGCTTTATGCAGGTGGCAAGTATAATAATAACGGTGGAGATAACTATGAATATTCGTTGGGTCTTAACGGACTAGGTGCTTGTGCGACGCAGTATTCATCTGAGTTTATGGACGTCGAGGTTTTCCGTGACGGATATAAGTATGACCTGCATTTTGAAAAGGGAAGAAACGTTGGCGGTCTTAAAAAGGAAGAAACAAAGCAGAAAAAGACAGGTACAAAGACACATTGGCGACCTGACCTTGAAGTTTTCACTGATATAAAAATTGAGAACGAATATTTTGAGGACGTTCTGAAAAAGCAGGCTGTAGTAAACCCTAATATCACATTTATCCTGCGTATACAGCGTGAGAACAATTCTTTTGAAGAAAAGACGTTCTATTATGAGAATGGTATCGCTGATTATGTTGCAGAGATAGCAGGTGAAAAGCCTCTGACCTCGGTGCAGTTTTTCACAGGCGACCGCAAGGGTCGTGACCGTGAGGACAAGGACGATTACAAGGTAAAGCTTTCTGTGGCGTTCACTTTCTCTAATCAGGTAAAATGTCTTGAATATTATCACAATTCAAGCTTTCTGGAACATGGCGGCTCACCGGAGGACGCTGTAAAGAGTGCTTTCACATCTCAGATAAATGCTTATCTCAAAAGCAACAATAAGTATCTGAAAAACGAAAAGCCTATTACTTTTCAGGATATCGAGGATTGCTTGGTGCTTGTTTCAAGTTCGTTTTCTACACAGACTTCATATGCCAATCAGACAAAGAAAGCTATCACAAACAAGTTTATCAAGGAGTGCATGACAGAGTTCTTAAAGCACAATCTCGAGATATACTTTATTGAAAATCCTGACGAAGCGGTGAAGATAGCAGAGCAGGTTCTTGTAAACAAGAGAAGCCGTGAAAAGGCTGAGAAGTCAAGAATAGACCTGAAGAAAAAGCTTGCAGGTTCTATCGATCTTTCAAATCAGGTGCAGAAATTCGTTGACTGCCGTTCAAAAGACCTTTCTCAGCGTGAGCTTTATATCGTGGAGGGTGACTCGGCGCTCGGTTCTGTAAAAATGGCAAGAAATGCAGAGTTTCAGGCTGTTATCCCTGTAAGAGGAAAGATACTCAACTGTTTGAAAGCTGACTATGATAAGATTTTCAAGAACGAGATAATCACAGATCTTATAAAAGTCATAGGCTGCGGAGTTGAGGTCAAGACGGGCAAGAACAAGGAGATATCCATGTTTAATCTCGACAACCTACGTTGGAACAAAATAGTTATTTGTACCGATGCCGACGTTGACGGTTTCCATATCAGAACGCTTATACTCACAATGCTTTACAGGCTCGTGCCGACCCTTATTGAAAAAGGATATGTTTATATTGCGGAGTCACCGCTCTTTGAGATAACGACTTCCGACAAGACTTACTTTGCATATGACGAGAACGAAAAGACAAAGATACTCAAAATGATAGGCAATAAAAAGTTTGATATCCAGCGTTCAAAAGGTCTTGGCGAGAACGAGGCGGAGATGATGAGCCTTACGACAATGGACCCTGCCACAAGACGTCTTATAAAGATAGAGCCTGACGATATCGAGCAGACACAATGGATGTTCGATATGCTTTTGGGTGACGATCTGCAGGGAAGAAAAGATTTCATCACCAATAATGGTGTTGATTATCTGGATATGGCAGATATTTCATAAGCTGTTTGAGTGGAGAGCATTATGGACGCAATTTTTATATGGTCGTCTGCGCTTGTGATATGTGTTGGACTTCCATTGTTTTTCACAGTAATAAATGTTATAAGGCTTTTTGAGAATGCACCTAAAGAATTGGACAGACCGCTGTTTGATGTGCTGACGGTGGTAATCGGTTCGCTGCTGTCTGTTTTTGACCTTGACGGGTTAGGTCTTGGCGTTGAATATGATGTTCCTCTAACTGTTCATGGGGAATTTCATACACCCATAGCAGGGGAGTATAGGTTTAGTTTTTTCTTCCTGTTTTTTATAGCTATGGTGTGCATTGTACTGTTGAGTGTTATAACAAAGAGAAAACCGCCGTTGTTTGCGGCTATGCTCATTGCAGGGGTGTATATGGGCAATGTGCTTGATATACTGCTGGTGATACAGCTTTTGAAGAATATGGATAACTTTTTCACGGTGATGATGTTGGTTTTTCCAATGAATTATATGCTTATGTCCGTAAGGCTCATTCGCCGTGAAATAAAGGCGCAGACGGGATATCTCAGCAATTCGGCGGAGAAAAGCGGCTTTATGGGCTGGCTTAATAAGCTTCTCACAAAAAGCCTTGGTTGGTATCTTATCAGCTTTGTGGCAATGATACCGCTCCTTGCGGTGATGCTTTTGATACTTGTTTTATTTGGACAGCGCCCTGACAGCATAGTAAAGGCTTTCACGGAAACAGCCGATTGGACGTTTTCTCAGCAGATACCTCCGCCGCCTGATTACTCACAAGGGCATTATCTTTGCACAGTTGCGGCAGGGGGACACGCTAAGCTCGTCAAACCTCAGCGAATGGGTCTGCGGCGTGGGGATAAGATAGTTGTGAACAGACAGCTTTGTGTTGCAAACGCATTTGAAGAGCTTATACAGGATAAGCTTCCACGTTTTCACAAATGTGTGAGAAGCTTTTACGATAAACACGGATATCCCATTTCACAGCATATATCGACGAAATTGCGTGCTGATGTGGTCTATATCCTTATGAAACCACTTGAATTTATTTTTATTGCGGTGCTGTATATGTTTGACGCCGATCCCGAAAGCAGGATCGCTATGCAGTATACAGGCAAAAAGTGTACCGACCTTACGAACTTTATGAAAGGATAGATTTTATGGCAAGAAAAAAGGCAGAGCCTAAAAAGACTGCTAAACCAAATAATAACGCATATATCGAGGGTGCAGGACTTGTTGCAGACGAAAAGATAACAATGTCCCTTGAAAAGAACTATATGCCATATGCCATGAGCGTTTTGGTATCAAGAGCGTTCCCTGAGATAGACGGTTTTAAGCCCTCACACAGAAAACTGCTTTATACCATGTATAAAATGGGACTTTTAAACGGAAAGCTCACAAAGTCTGCCAATATCGTTGGTGCGACCATGAGGCTCAATCCTCACGGCGACGGTGCTATATATGAAACCATGGTAAGACTTTCACAGGGCAATGAAGCGCTTTTGCACCCATATGTAATGAGCAAGGGTAACTTCGGTAAGGCATATTCAAGAGATATGGCTTATGCTGCCTCTCGATACACTGAGGCAAAGCTCATGCCTATCTGTCAGGAGCTTTTCGGAGATATAGACAAGGACACTGTTGATTTTGTTCCTAACTATGATAACACCACCACAGAGCCGACCTTGCTTCCTGCTACTTATCCGTCAATACTTGTTAATGCAAATGTTGGTATAGGCGTTTCTATGGCTTCATCAGTTTGTCCGTTCAATCTCAGCGAGGTTTGCGAGACAACTATCGGACTTATGAAAAATCCTGATTTCAACGCTCTTGAAACGCTGAAAGGACCTGACTTTCCGGGCGGTGCTTCACTTCTATATGATGAGGAGGAGCTTGATAAGATATACCGCACAGGAAAAGGCTCTGTTAAGCTGAGAGCAAAATATCAGTATGACAAGGAGTCAAGGTGTCTTGAGATCGTTGAGATACCTGCCACTACCACAGTTGAAGCAATAATCGAGAAGATAATTGCTCTCGTTAAGGCAGGCAAGATAAGAGAGGTATCATATATCCGTGATGAAACGGACATTAACGGTCTGAAAATAGGTATAGATATCAAAAAGGGCGTAGACCCTGACAAGCTTATGCAAAAGCTTTATAAGCTGACACCGCTTCAGGACTCGTATTCATGCAATTTCTATATACTTGTTCACGGCTATCCAAGAATAATGGGCGTTTATGATATAATTAAAGAATGGGTAGCGTTCAGAATGGATTGCGTTCGACGCAGAACAAGCTTTGACCTTGCAAAGAAGAAAGACAAGCTCCACCTTCTGAAAGGTCTTGGAAAAATACTTCTCGATATCGACAAGGCTATAAAGATAATCAGAGAAACAGAAGAAGAAACCGAAGTCGTTCCAAACCTGATGATAGGTTTCGGCATTGATGAGATACAGGCTGATTATGTGGCTGAAATAAAGCTCAGACACCTTAACCGTGAGTATATCCTCAAAAGAACTGCCGAAACTGAGGACCTTGAAAAAGCTATTGCAGAGCTTGAAGATATTCTTGGAAGCGACAGAAAAATAAAGAATATCATCATTTCCGAATTAAAGGAAGTTTCAAAGAAGTATGGTCAGCCAAGAAAAACTCAGTTCTATTATAAGACTGATATCGAGGAGATAGACATAGATGACGATATCCCTGATTACGCCTGCAAGCTTTTCTTATCTCAAAGCGGTTATTTCAAGAAATGTACTCCGCAATCACTGAGAATGGCAAGCGAGCAGAAGTATAAAGAGGGCGACGGTCCGCTTCAGGAAATGGAAAGCACCAACAAAACGGAGCTTCTGTTCTTCTCAGACAAGGCGGCTGTGTATAAGACCAAGGTATCGCAGTTTGCCGACACAAAGGCAAGCTCTCTTGGCGACTATATTCCTGCAAAGCTTGGTTTTGATGACGGTGAGGGCGTTGTGTCCATGGTGAATACTGTAGATTATTCGGGCTATATGATATTCTGTTTTGAAAACGGAAAGGTGGCAAAAGTGCCGCTCAATGCCTATGAAACAAAGACCAACAGAAAGAAGCTTGCCAATGCTTATTCTGCAAAGGCTAAGCTTGTGGGAATGTTCTTTGTGCAGGATAACGCTGAGATAATGCTTCGCACAACTAACGGCAGAGCAATGATATTTGATACAGCGCTTCTTATGCCTAAGTCCACGAGAGATACTATAGGCGTTCAGGTCATGACACTTAAAGCGAAGAATGCAGTTGTTGATAAGGCATTTATCGTTGACGATGATACAGCAGCAGGCCTTTCAAAATATCGCAGCAAAACGATACCTGTTGCAGGCTGTTTTGCAAAGGATATCGAAGACCCTGACCAGATGCACTTCTGATATATGTTTTTTACAGCGGATAGACTTCTGTCCGCTGTTTTTCGTTTGTTGACTTTTTACAGAGATTATGGTATACTTGTTTTGAAAAAGTGTGCAAATGCACGGATGTTGCAAAAGGGAGTTGTTTCTATGGAGTGTCCTAAATGCCACAAGTCAGTTGACGATGATGACATTTTCTGTCCTAACTGTGACACAAGATTAAGACCAGACAAAAATACATCTATCATGAAGCGTTTCAAAAAGCAGAATAAACCGCTAAATGTGGAAATAGTGGGCGAGAAAAAACATAAATTGTCTGAAAGCAAGCTCAAGCTTATTCTTATAACAGTGGCGGTAGTGCTCCTTGTGGTGCTTGTCGTCCTTATCGTTGTGAATATTATAAGCGGAAAGGGTGAAAACACCGCTGAGAGCATTTCTGAATATATCGGCGTTGATGTTGCAAAGGCTCAGAAAAAGCTTGATATGCACTTTAAGGACGAATCTGCTTTTCAGGGAGTGAACAAAGCACTGAATTTTGATTATATCATTGAGTCTGATGACAGTGTTAATGTTGATGGTATAAATTATCCTGAATGGGCAGCGCTTGTTACTGTTGATGATGAAGAACGTATACAAACTGTAAAATATTCAAATTTCAAGGTGCTTAAAAACAATGCAAACGGTGAAAAAAAGAGTAAAGCTATCAACCTTGATAAGTTTGAACAAGGAGCAAAGTGGAATGGCTTGTCAGATGCCATAGACCTTGAATATTACGGCATCGTATGGTCAAAAGACACTAAAAATTATATATACCGCTATTGGTATGAGAATGACGCAGGTGATGATCAGCCTGTGGTGCTTAATGTAACGTTCGATACGGATAATAAGTATCTGTATTATTCTTCTACGCTTATTTATCCTGAGTATCTGTAAAAGGGTCATAATGTTACAAAAGAAATACAAATTGTTGCGTAAATTCTACAATTTCACAAAAAAACTTGACTTATGCTCGGTTTGTTGCTAATATAAATTGATGAATAACGTAAAAAGGAGGTTCGGTATGGATCCTAGTACTAAATTATGTATGGGCTGTATGAACGAACTTGGTTCTGACGGTCGCTGTCATTATTGTAGCTATACCGACGATATCCCACATTTACAGGCTTATCTTGCACCGAGAACAGTGCTTGACAACAGATATATAGTCGGAAAAATGCTTTCATATAATGGTGAGGGTGCGTCTTACATTTGCTACGATATGGTTGGCAAATGCAAGTGTGTGGCAAGAGAGTATATGCCTGACACTCTTTGCGAAAGAGATAGCGAAAGTCAGCGACTTGTGGTGAATCCAGATTGTCTGGCTAAGTATAAGACATTTATGTCTGAGTTTGCAGACGTGAACAAAGTTCTTTCACGCATGAGAAATCTTCAGCATATCGCCACGGCAAAGGATATGTTTTGCGAGAATAATACGACCTATGTCATACTCGAATATGTGGAGGGCGTGACGCTAAAGAAATTTTTACAGTCGAATACAGGCTTTCTCACATGGGAACAAGTCAAAAAGCTTTTTGTGCCATTGTTTACAACATTGAGCATTATACATAATGCAGGTATCATACACAGGGGAATATCTCCTGAAAATATTATTGTTACAACTGATTGTGAGCTTAAACTTACAGGCTTTTGCATAAGTTCTATAAGAACATCTAATACAGGGCTTTCTCCTGAGTTCTATTCAGGATATACCGCCCCTGAGCAATATTCTTCGTTAGAATGGCAGGGCACATGGACTGACGTTTATGCACTTGCTGCAGTTCTTTATAGAATACTAACAGGCTGTATGCCCCTTGACGCTTATACCCGTACAAAGAATGATACTATGGTCGAAGCTTGCAGAGTCAATCCGAGAATACCACAGCATATCTCACGAGTTCTTTCAAGAGCTATGAGAGTTCGTGGCGAAGAAAGAATACAGACAGTTTCTGAGCTTGTTACTGCACTTTTTGAGCAGCATACAACGCATATGGAACACCCTAAGGGTTCAACTCAGACTATTCCTATACAGCATGTTCCAAGACAAAGGACGCAGTCAAGGCAAATGCCACAGCAGACTCGTGAGGAAGAAAAGCCTAAGAATAAAACGGCTACGATAATAGGTTGGACGGTGCTTGTGATAGTGCTTTTGCTTTCAGTTTTTCTGCTATATGAGTTGTTTTCAGGTCCGTCGGACAGCAATAATGATTCGTCTGAGGATAAGGTCATTTCTTCTGATGATGCAGATGCGGTTGACAGCGAGGTATTCGTTTACAGCACCACAGTTGCTACGCCTAAGGTGACTGATGCTGAAAGTCAGTCAGAATATGGCTATGGCGCTATAATGCCTAACGTTGTGGGTCTGGAATACAATACTGTTGTAAAACAACTTGGTGAGGATTTTACTATCAAGGCTGAATATTATTATTCTGATGTTGACGATAAGGACGTTGTTAAAGAGCAGAGCATACCAGAGGGTACTGATTTTGATCCGTCTTTGAAAAATGAGCTTGTTCTTAAAGTATGTGCAGGCCCTGAAAATGTTCCTGTTCCTGATTTCTCTGGTCTGTCAAAGAAGGCTTACCTTGAGCTACTTGATTCTTATAATATCAAGTATAAGGTCGTTACCGATTTCTCAAGCTCTGTTTCTGCAGGATATGTTATGGCGACAAGCGTTAATGTTGGAAACACTGTGAATGTTAAAAATGGTGATGTGCTTACAGTTACAGTTTCCGCAGGTCTTGTGACTACTACGACCACTACAACAAAGGCAACAGAGCCTAAGCCTGATACGAACACAGGCAGCTCTTCTGAAACAACACCAGCTCCGGCTGTTGTGCCTGCTGAATAACGAAAACGTTTAATAAAATGTTAAAAAATAAACAAAGCCCTTGACAATTCAGGGGCTTTGTGCTATGCTCATTATAGATTATTAGGAAAGTAACAGGATAAATTGTTTCCTGGTTTGGAGGTATTTTACATGGCTAAGAAAATTGGTGTACTTACCAGCGGAGGAGATGCTCCGGGAATGAACGCTGCTGTCAGAGCAGTATGCAGAGCTGGTCTTGCAAAGGGTATGGAAGTCGTAGGTATCCTCAGAGGATATAACGGCCTTCTTAACGGTGAAGTTATTGAGATGAATGCAAGAACTGTTTCAGGAATAATCCAGAGAGGCGGTACTTGTCTTTATACTGCAAGATGTCCTGAATTCAGAGATATCGAGGGCGTAAAGAAGGGCAGAGATAAGTGTCTTGAAATGGGCCTTGACGGTATTGTAGTTATCGGTGGTGACGGCTCATTCAGAGGTGCGGCTGACCTTTCAGCACAGGGTATCCCATGTATCGGTCTGCCTGGTACTATAGACAACGATATTTCATGCACAGAATATACTATCGGTTATGACACAGCTATGAACACAGCTATGGAAATGATCGATAAGATCAGAGATACAGCACAGTCACATGACAGATGTTCAGTAGTTGAGGTAATGGGCAGAAACGCTGGTCACATTGCTATCAACGTTGCTGCTGCTGTAGGCGCTGAGGCTGTTATCACACCTGAGAAGCCTTATGACCTCAATGCTATTGCTCAGAAGATGGAGCAGACAAAGAAGTCAGGCAAGACACATTTTATCATTGTAGTTGCTGAGGGTGTTGGCAAGACAGAGTATATCACAAGAACTCTTCAGGATATTACTGGTGTCGAGTCAAGAGCTACTATTCTCGGTCATGTTCAGAGAGGCGGCTCTCCTACAGTAAGAGATAGAGTTGTCGCAACTGAAATGGGCTATCACGCTGTTGAACTGCTCGAGCAGGGCATTGGCAACAGAGTTGTTGGTATGAAGGACAACAAGATATATGATGTAGATATTCAGGAGGCTCTTTCAATGAAGAAGCCTTTCGAGGAAGAGCTTTACAAGATCCTCAATGAAACTGCATTCTAATTTTTCATGAGGTCTGAGTCTTTAAGACTTTGACATATTACAGAGTAGAAAACTGAGCGTTAAGTGTCCGTCGGACGGGGAGTTGCCGTCGGAACGAAAAAGGCAGAATCTTTGCGGTTCGGTTTTCGCATCCCGCTGAATGTGTAATTGAAGCTTTTTATAGCGGCTCTGCACATCCCGCATGGGTAGTGTGCAGAGCTGTTTTTATGCTCCGTTATGCACAAAGCGACAAGCTCGCAGAATAAGGAGGTAAATTTATGAAGAGCTTCGGAAGAATGTTCTATGACTCTTTCAAGTCACTGAAAGATCTTAGAACATTAACAACAGCAGGAATACTGATAGCGTTGGCGTTTGCTATCAGGTCATTTTCCATTGAGGTAACGCCTGACTTGAGGATCGGTTTCACTTTTCTTGCAACCTGTACTATAGGTATGCTTTACGGACCTGTGGTATGCGGAATGTCTACATTTGTTCTTGATTTTCTAGGATATATAGTGCAGAACAAATCTCCGAGAGCCTACAGCCCACAGCTTGCAATGGTAGTTATTATTTCAGGTATCATCTACGGCTGTCTGTTGTATAAGTGCGATTTTAACAACAAAAAGCTTCAAAGCTACATAAGGATCGCAATTGCAAGAGGAAGTGTTATACTTTTCTGTAATATAGGTCTTAATTCTTATTTCCTGTATACACTTTATGTAAACAAGACTTTTGGCATCACAAACCTCACCAAAGAAGGAATGAGCGGTTTTCTTACATACTGTACACCGAGAATAGCGAAAAATCTTATCCAGCTCCCTGTGGATCTGATCTTGCTCATGTTATTCCTGCCTGCTGTGAAGTTTGCTTATGAAAAAGTAAGAACACAGTTTGGACATAAAGCGACAAATACATGATTTAAAGCAGCGACAGAAATGTCGCTGCTTTTTGCGTGAAAATATACAA
>NZ_FR890717.1:21055-32856 GCF_000435935.1 Ruminococcus sp. CAG:57
TGTGAAATTTAGGTGAAACACTTGAAATCCGTTGAGATTTAGTGTATAATTAAAATTAAGTTATTTTTAAGGCAGGCTTCTGCCTTTTATTCAGAAAGGTCTTGAGTGTATGATAAATGTTGGTTTTATCGGTGCAGGAAATATGGGCTATGCTATCATGAAAGGCATTGCAGGCAGTAAAATGGGTAAGAATATTCAGCTTTACGCTTTTGATAAATATGCTCCGATACTTGATAGACTTGACGAGCTTGGAACAGTAAAATGTTCAGGCTGTGCAGAGGTAGTTGAAAAGTCAGAATATGTTTTTCTTGCAATTAAGCCTCAGCAGCTTGACGAGGTGCTTGATGAGATAGCTCCTGCGGTAACGAAAGATACGGTCATAGTTTCTATATGCGCAGGCATTACAGATGATTATATCGCTTCAAAAACTGTGGCTGGCGCAAAGGTAGTCCTTGTTATGCCAAACACTCCTCTTCTTCTTGGGGAGGGCGCAACTGCTCTTTCACGCTCTGACAGCGTAACAGATGAGGAGTTTGAGCTTGTTTGCAATATCTTTGGCTCATGCGGTATGTATGCCGTCATATCAAAGGATAAAATGAAAGAGATAATAGCAATAAACGGCTCATCTCCTGCTTTTATCTATCTGTATGCTCAGGCATTCGTAGAGTATGCAAAGAGCGTTGATATTGATGAAACAGTTGCAAGAGATCTTTTTGCAAAGTCGCTTATCGGCTCTGCCAAAATGATAACTGACAGTGGCAAGTCACTTGATGAGCTTATTGAAATGGTATCATCAAAGGGCGGCACAACTATCGCTGGTCTTGAAAAGCTCCGTGAGGGCGGTCTGCCAAAGGCTGTTGAGGACTGCTGCAAGGCATGCACTAAGAGAGCTTACGAGCTTTCAAAATAGTTATTTTTTCTGCACCGTGGCATATACATTACTCAAAGGAGTGATGTATAATGAACAGCGGGACAGGCATATACAAAAGCGGAGTTCTTGCATTTTTTGCAGGAGCTATCCTGATTGGTGCGCTTTTGGGTGCTGTTACTTTTTGCTTTATGGGCAGCGACGAGCTTTCAATGCTGTCGGTGTTTTCAAACAGCTTTGTTGACGTGAGGTCGTCAGGTGATCTTGAAGAAATACTTGTGAGGTCTTTTTTCAGTTCGACTGTTTTTTTAGCGGTTGTGTTTTTGTCAGGTTTTTCTTCACTGGGACAGCCTTTAGCTGTTGCAGTATTGCTGTTGCGTGGCATGGGCTGGGGTGTTGCAATGTCTCAGCTTTACAGCATTTACGGCGGACATGGTGCATTACTTTCAGCCATGTTTGTACTTCTTCCTGCAGTCATAACAGCGGCGGCACTTATGATAGCCGCAAGGGAAGCTGTCGCTATGTCAAATATCCTGCTGTGCATTGTTTTTTCTGAAGGACAGCATGGCGGTCTGCGACAGACGGTGCGGCTTTATGCTGTTAAGTTTCTTGTGCTTGAAGCAGCGGCGGCTGTTGCGGCTGCGCTTGAATGTCTGCTGACGATTATTTTTGCAGGACGAATTTAGTATACAGTATACAAAGAATGAAATAAAATTCGGGGCAATTTCGGGGACTATTAATTTTAAGGAGCGGTGTAATGTCTTTATTTGGTAATTACAATACCCCTGGCAGAGGTGTGCTTAAAGCACCTCAGGAGAAAAAGGGTATTTTTAAGTTTTTTGAAGTCTATGGCAGGCATATGTGGAAGCTTATGGAGCTTAATTTGCTGTATTTCGTTTTCTGCATACCGCTGACGCTTATGGTTATACTTATGCTTATGACATCAAATCCAATATGGCTCTTACTGGCGATACCGTCAGTATTGGTAGGACCTGCAACGGCTGCAATGACAAAGGTTTGCCGAAATTATTCTCAGGAAAGAAATGCGTTTTTGCTACATGATTTCTGGGATTCTTTCAAGAAGAATTTCAAGCAGGGCACTATCATGGGTGCCATAGATATCATCTTCGCTATAGGATTTATGGTCGGGATTCCAATGTATAAATATTGGGCAGAGCAGAACTCCATGATATACATTCCTTTTGTTATCTGCATAAGCTGTCTTATCGTATTCTTCATGATGCACTTTTACATCTATCTCATGATAAGCTCCACTAACCTTAACATGAAGCAGATAATAAAGAACTCGTTTTATCTTGTGAGTCTTGGCATAAAGCAGTCTCTTTGGTCACTTCTGGCATCGCTTATCGTCATTGTTATGATGTATCTTTTCCTGCCGTATTCTCTGTTCATATTGCCATTTTGGCCTCTTTCGTTCATATGCTTCGTGACTTGCTTCAATTGTTATCCTGTTATCAGAAAACACGTTATCCAGCCTTACTACGATCAGCGTGGTGAAAGCAATCCTGAGTTCGCATACAAGAATGCAGACCCTGACGAACAGCTCTTTGAGGATAGAGCGGCGGAAGAAACTCCTGTCAAGACCAAAGAGAGCAGAAAAAAAGGCAAAACAATCTCATAAAAAACATAAGGACAGCTCGTTTGAACTGTCCTTTGTTTATGCTAATTATTTTTCGATTTCGCCAAGTGAAAGCGCTTTGAGATAAGCGTTTATGAAACCGTCAAGGTCGCCGTCCATAACAGCGTTTACATTGCTGTTTTCAAAACCCGTTCTGTGATCTTTTACAAGAGTGTATGGCATGAAAACATAGGAACGTATCTGAGCGCCCCATGCGATCTCTTTCTGAACACCCTTGATATCCTCTATCTTCTCTAGATGTTCACGCTCTTTTATTTTGATAAGCTCTGCTTTGAGCATTTTCATTGCGTAATCCCTGTTCTGGAACTGTGAACGCTGTGTCTGGCATGATGTAACGATGCCTGTTGGTATGTGGGTAAGTCTTACGGCTGATGACGTTTTGTTGATGTGCTGTCCGCCTGCACCGCTTGCACGATAAACGTCCATTTTAATATCCTCAGGACGGATATCTACTTCAATAGTGTCATCAATCTCAGGCATAACGTCCACCGCTGAGAATGACGTGTGTCTGCTTCCTGAGCTGTCGAAAGGTGAGATACGCACAAGTCTGTGTATTCCTGCTTCGCTTTTAAGATAGCCATAAGCGTTTTCACCCTCCACGATAACGGAGGCACTCTTCATGCCAGCCTCTGCACCCTCGAGATAATCAAGAGTAGTCATTTTGAAGCCGTGACTTTCACACCATTTGTGATACATCCTGAAAAGCATTTCGCTCCAATCCTGCGCCTCAGTTCCGCCTGCTCCTGCATGAAAGTTGATGATAGCGTTGTTGTGATCATACTCGCCTGTGAGCAGAGTGTCAAGCTGTGCGGCGTCAAGACCCTCTTTTAGAGTTTTAAGCTCAGACTGTATTTCGTCGATCATGTCCTCGTCACCCTCATCGGCTGCCATTTCAATAAGCACTTCGATATCCTCAAATGACGACTTGAATTTATTGTATTTTTCCAGCTTGCCCTCAAGATTTCTTGTTTCCTGCAAAACCTTCTGTGATTTCTCCATGTCGTCCCAAAAATTAGGCTCTGCGGCTTTTTCGTGAAGCTCTGCGATCCTTTCCTGAGAACGCTCAATATCGTATACGTCATGCAACTCGCTGATGATAGGTCTAAGAGCTTCAAGCTCTGACTTTAAGTTTTCTAAAAATACCATATCTTTTTCTCCTTATTTTATATCATTATATATTATAAAACTTTTTTTGTGAAAAGTAAAGGAAAAATATAAAAAAACTATAGCATTTTCCTGAAAGTTGTGCTATAATGTTATTTAAAGGCTTTAAAAAGCCTGTTTCAGCAAGAAAGGAAACCCGATATGGCTAATTATACAGGAAAAAAATGCTTTTCCTGCGGAGAAGTATTCAAAGATGGTGACGATATAGTTGTATGTCCTGAGTGTGGCACACCTTATCATCGTGAGTGTTATCTCAAAGAAGGAAAGTGCATAAATGACGCTTTGCATGAAAGTGGTCAGAGCTGGGAGCAAACTCAGGAGAGTGTAGAAAGTGAGAATATACGCTGTATACGCTGCGGTTTTGAAAATCCGCCTGACAAGCTATTTTGTGAAAAGTGCGGAACACCGCTTACGAAAAATGATACTGAGGAACGTCCATTCAATGACATGGACACGCAAAATAACGCTCAGCAGACCGGCCCTGACGGACAGCCTTACGGTCCGTTTGGCAGACAGGTTGTATTTGATAAGGACTCAGATCTTGAAGGCATTAAACTAGATGACTATGCAAAATTTGTAAAGACAAATCCGCTCATATTTTTGTCTAACTTTATACGTTTTGGTAAATTTGGTGGAAAGATTTCCATAAACTTTGCAGCTTTCCTTTTTCCACACCTGTATTTTCTGTTTAGAAAAATGAATCTTGTGGGTATCATCATGCTTGTGGCTACGGCACTGCTCAATATCCCTACTGCGATAGAATATCTTAGTGCAGGGACAATGGGTTTCTCGCTTGATATCGGCATCGATGTGACTGGAAGGGTTTTTCAGGGCATTTCCGCTGCGACATGGTATGTTTCAATGGCACTTCAGTTTGTGGCAGGCTTTTTCGGCAATTATATGTATTATAAGTTTGCACAAAAAAAGATCCGTGAGATAAGGTCGGAGGACGGCACTGAGCAGGAGATAGCCGAAAAGATAGTAGCAAAGGGCGGTACGTCATGGGGTGCTGTTATTCTTGGCTTTGCCGTTTATTCTGCGATAGTTGTGTTTGGCATTTTTGGTGTTACAAAGATATTTGCATGATTTTACAAAAAGTTCATAAAAAAACGCAAGTGACACTTGACAGATAATCGGTCTTGTGTTATAATAATTGAGTTATCCTTGCTTGTGCAAATTGCGGCACAGGCGAAATCCAAAAGGAGGTGCAAATGCAATGGCAAAAATTAATGAGTCTTATGAGGCTATGGTAATTTTCAGCTCTAAGCTTGACGAGGAGGCTGTAAACACACTCACAGCTAAGTTCAATGACTTGATCGAGGCTAACGCAAGCGACGTTACACTTAGTAATTGGGGCAAGCGTAAGCTGGCTTATGCTATCAATTATGAAACAGAAGGTACTTATGTACTGTGGTCATTCACATCTACGCCTGAGTTTCCAGCTGAGCTTGAGAGAATTCTTGGTATCACAGACGGCGTGATCCGTTTCTTAGTAACGGTCAAGTAAAACTGCGAAAGAGGGAAAAGTTATGCTTAACAGAGTTATTTTAATGGGTAGGATCACTCAGGATCTTGAAGTAAGACAGACTCCTAGTGGAAATGCAGTTTTGAGATTCAATGTTGCAGTTGACAGACCAGTTCGTCAGGGTGCTGAAAGGCAGACTGATTTTATTACTTGCACTGCTTGGGGGCAGAGAGCTGAATTTATCAACAGATACTTTTCAAAGGGCAGAATGATCGCTCTTGAAGGTCAGATAAGAACAGGTTCTTATGATGACAAGAATGGTGTAAAGCATTATACAACTGAGGTCAATGTTGACAGTGTGTCTTTCACGGGTGAACCAAAACAGCAGGGAGCAGGTAACTATTCCAATAACTACGGAAATGGTGGTTATCAGCAGAATAATTACCAGCAGAACAATGGTGGATATTCACAGCCTGCAAACAATTCTAATCAGAATAACTATAACAATGCTCCATCAAATGACGCTTTGTCCATTGGTGACCTTGATGATTTTGAAGAAGTATTGACCGATGACGGAGTACCGTTCTAAGCAGAGGAGTTTTGAAAAAATATTTCTCTAAGGAGGGAAATTTACCATGGAAAAGGAAAGAAATACAAGCAGACCTATGAAGAGAGGTCGTAAGAAGGTTTGTATGTTCTGTGCAGACAGAGCTGAAAAGATCGACTATAAGGATATCGCAAAGCTTAGAAAGTGCATGACAGAGAGAGCTAAGATCCTCCCTAGACGTGTAACTGGCACTTGTGCTTATCATCAGAGAGAACTTACAACAGCTATCAAGAGAGCACGTCATGTGGCACTTCTTCCATATGTAGCTGACTAATAGTGTTTTCTATTTTGAGGTACCTTTATAGGTGCCTCTTTTTGTTAAGGGGAAGTTTCTGAGTGGGGCTTGCAAATGTATCATAAATGTGATATTATATACTAAAGCTGTATAACAAAGCATTACAGTATTTGTAGAGCTGTAAGGAAATGGAGCAACTATGAAAGATAAAACTGATGTTAAAATAAATAATATTATGCCGTGTGTTCCAACGAGAGATCTGGTAGTTTTCCCTGGAATGTCTATGCATTTTGATGTTGGCAGACCAAGAACTATAAAGAGCATGAAAAATGCCATGGACGGCGATCGACTTGTTTTTCTTTGCGCGCAAAAAGACGTTTATCTTGAAATGCCTGAAAAAAAGGATATGTTCAAGGTGGGTACTGTAGCAAAGGTAAGACAGATTGTGAAAGCACCTGATGGAATATACAGATGTTATGTAGAAGGTCTGCGTAAAGCGAGACTTGCTGAGTTTTATCAGTATGATGATTGCTATGAAGCTGATGTAAGACTTGTACCAAATTATTCAAAGGATAGGCTTGATGACGACGAACAACTTGCTGTTTTTCGTTCGGTCTTAGATGAGTTTGAAGAGTATGTTAAGGTGGTTCCTAAAATGCCTGAAGAGCTTTATGCCCAGATACTCGGTTCTAAAACGCCTGTTCAACTTTTTGAAAGTTTGGCATTTAATATTCCGTTAGCTTTTACTGACAGACAGTCGCTTCTTGAAGCCCCATCTGCTTTAGATAAGCTAATTCTTATGATCACTATACTTTCACGAGAGACCAATGTTTTATCTCTTGAAAGAAGGATACATAGTCAGGTCCATTCTCAGATAGAAGAAAGTCAGCGCGAATACTATATTCGTGAGCAGATCAAGGCGTTACAGAATGAGTTGGGTGAAAATGAAGACGGCTCAGATGTAAATGAGATCGATGAGTACACACATAGGATAGATTCACTTATATTGTCCGAAGAAGTTCGTGATAAGCTTATGGGCGAGGTCAGGAAGCTTTCCAAGATGGGTATGATGTCACAGGAGGGTGTTGTGCTGAGAAATTATCTCGACACAGTGCTTGCATTGCCGTGGAATGCTGTCACAAAGGATAGAACTGACATCAAAAAAGCTAAGCAGATCCTTGACAAGGATCACTATGGCATGGCAAAGGTCAAGGATAGAATACTTGAAAATCTTGCTGTAAGAGCGCTTACTCCTGATGTCAAGGGGCAGATCCTCTGTCTTGTTGGTCCTCCAGGAGTTGGCAAAACTTCAGTGGCAAAGTCTGTCGCTAGAGCACTTAATCGAAACTTTGTAAGGGTCTCATTGGGCGGTGTTAAGGACGAAAGTGATATCAGAGGTCACAGAAAGACGTATGTTGGTGCAATGCCAGGAAGAATAATGAATGCCATGAAGCTTGCAGGAAGTAAAAATCCTGTTGTTCTTCTTGATGAGATAGACAAGATGAGCAATGATTTCAGAGGCGATCCATCGTCTGCTATGCTTGAGGTTCTTGACAGCGAGCAGAACAATGCTTTCAGAGATCACTATATTGAAGTACCGTTTGATCTAAGTGATGTGCTGTTTATTACAACTGCAAATACTCTCGATACTGTTCAAGCACCTCTTCTCGACCGTATGGAGGTCATAGAGTTGTCTAGCTATACTAGGGAGGAGAAGTTCCATATTGCAAAGGAACATCTTATTAAAAAGCAGGAAGGTAAGAACGGTCTTAAAGCATCTCAGATACGCATCTGCAATGATGCTATCTATAAGCTTATAGACAGCTACACAAGAGAGGCTGGCGTGAGAAATCTTGAAAGACAGATAGGCTCGCTTTGCCGAAAGGCTGCTAAGGAGATAGTTGAAGACGGCGTTAAGAAAGTTACTTTCAAGGCGGATAATCTTGAAAAATATCTTGGTCATGAGAAATATCTTCCTGATGTTGTATCAGATAAAGATGCTGTTGGCTCTGTAAATGGTCTGGCATGGACGTCAGTGGGCGGAGTTGTCATGCCTTTGGAAGTCCTTGTACTTGACGGAAAGGGCAGAATAGAGCTTACAGGCTCACTTGGCGACGTTATGAAGGAGTCTGCAAAGATTGCCGTAAGCTATTGCAGAAGTGTTGCAGATAAATATGGCATCGATAAAGACTTTTACGAGAAAAAAGATTTGCATATACACGCTCCCGAGGGTGCTGTGCCTAAGGACGGTCCATCTGCAGGTGTTACCATGATAACAGGCATTATCTCTGCATTGGGTAATATAAAAGTACGCAGTGACGTTGCTATGACAGGCGAGATAACTCTTAGCGGCAAAGTACTGCCTATAGGCGGTCTCCGTGAAAAGACTATGGCTGCATACAAGGCGGGGGTAAAGACTATTATTGTGCCTTTTGCTAATAAGGGCGATCTTGATGACGTTGACGATACAGTAAAGCTTTGTTGCGAGTTCGTGTTCGCAAAGACTATTCAGGATGTGCTTGACGTTGCACTTATTCCAAACAGCAAAAATAATGTTCCGCTTGAACTCCTAAGCAAGAACGAGCCGGAGCGAAAAAAATTAACGGTATAGAAAGGGCCGCCTATGAATTATAACAAAGCAGAATTTTATACTTCCTTTGGAAAATTCTCGCAGATACCCAAGTCTGACAGACTTGAATTTGCCTTTTCCGGCAGGTCGAATGTGGGAAAGTCGTCGCTGATAAACAAGCTTCTTAACAGAAAAAACTTGGCGAGAGTAAGCTCTATGCCGGGTAAAACTGTTACAATAAACTTCTTTTCGGTGGAGAATATCTATATCGTTGATCTGCCTGGATATGGCTATGCCAGCGTATCAAAGTCCGAGAAAAGGCAGTGGGGCAGTCTTATAGGTGGCTATCTTGACGACGGCAGCAGACAGCTTGCACTTGTTTTTCAGCTTGTGGATATGCGTCATCCGCCGAGCAAAGACGATCTGATGATGATAAATTATCTTATTGACGCTGAGATACCATTTATAATCGTGTTCACCAAGGCAGATAAGCTCAAGCCTAACGCCAGAAAAGCACGTATGGAAGCTTTCAAGACAGAGATACCATGCTTTGAGGACATCACCTGTGTGGAGTTCTCTGCGATCACCGGAGAGGGCGTAGATGAACTGAGGGCAATAATAGACGATATATCCGAGGGGGCTGAGATAACGTCACCAGAGAAACTAGAAAGCGATACAGAGGACGAAGAAGAGGAATATTACGATGATAAAGAGGATATTTCTGATGAGCCGAAATCATTTGGCGGTTTTCTAACGCCTAATAGAAGAAAAAATTAAGAGTAAGTAAATAAAAAATTCATAATTCTCCTTTACATTTTTCATGACTTGTGTTAAAATATATTTATGGTTTAACACTTTACACCATGAAACGTAAAGGAGATTTTTTTCATGAAAGAGAAACTTGAGATCAAAAATTTAGACGATCTTTATGAAGCAGTGCTTTGTCTTGAAACTGTCGAGGAATGCAGGCTGTTTTTTAAAGATCTTTGCACTATACCTGAGCTGAAAGCACTATCACAGCGTTTTCAGGTTGCAAAAATGCTCACAAAGGATCATGTTTACAGCGATATAGTAAACGAAACAGGTGCTTCAACGGCAACTATAAGCCGTGTGAACCGCTCGCTTTCTTATGACGGCTCAGGCGGATATAATATCGTTTTTGACAGATTGGATAAGAAGGAAGATAATTAATGAGCGGATACGGCAGATTTGCCTGTTACTATGATAAGCTTACAGAGAATGTCGATTACGGAAAAATTGCGGCACGGTGTCATGAGCTTATAAAACGATACAGTTCAGAGCATGAGGTAGTTTTGGACCTTGCCTGCGGCACAGGTTCGCTCAGTGAAGCACTTGCACGTCTTGATTATGATGTGGTAGGCGTTGATCTGTCGGATCAAATGCTGGAAGAAGCCATGGATAAGCGCTATGAAAGCGGTCTGAACATACAGTATCTTATGCAGGATATGACTGAGCTTGATCTGTATGGCGCAGTTGATGCTGTTGTTTGTGTTCTTGACAGCATAAATCACCTTGAAAATGAGGAAGCTGTCAGAAAGACTTTTGAGTGTATATCAAAATTTACCTGCGATGGTGGACTTTTCATATTTGATGTAAATACTGTGTACAAGCACCGAGTGATCCTTGCAGACAATGCGTTCTGCTATGATCTTGATGGGCTTTTCTGTGCATGGCAGAATGAGCTTAATGATGATGACAGCGTGAGCATATATCTTGACTTCTTTGAGGAGCAGGAGGACGGCTCTTATTGTCGTTTTAGTGAGGATTTCACAGAGAGGATATATACGGACGAGTTTTTGAGCGAGCTTGTAAAGTCAAATGATTTTGAGCTTATAGAAAAGTATGACGGATTTGAGGACTCGCTAGTTAATGATAAAACGCAGAGAGTTCTTTATGTGTGCAGGAGAATAAACAGAGGGTGATTTTATGGGTAGAATAGTTAGAGTTATAAGTAAAGACGCTTCCGTTGTGTGCAGCGCTATCGACGGAAAGGATATTGTTTCACGCATTGAGGAGATACATAAAACTTCCGCTGTGGTCACGGCGGCACTTGGCAGACTTGCTATGGGTACTTCGCTCATGGGATTTGGACTTAAAGGCAAAGATGATTCTATTACTGTAAAAATGGACGGTGACGGTCCTACAGGTGCGCTTATATGCGTTTCTGACAGCATGGGAAATGTTAAGGCGTATGTACAAAATCCAGTGGTGGAACTGCCGCTTAACAATAAAGGCAAGCTTGATGTCAGAGGTGCTGTAGGCTCTAATGGTACGCTTAGTGTGGTCAAGGACATGGGACTTAAAGAGCCGTACTGCGGACAAGTGCCTATTGTTTCAGGCGAAATCGCAGAGGACATAACTAACTATCTTGCTGTCAGTGAGCAGGTGCCAAGCGTCTGCGCTCTTGGCGTACTTGTAAATCCAGATCTGACAGTGAATTGTGCTGGTGGATTTCTTATTCAGCTTTTGCCGTTTGCACCTGAGTCAGCTATAGATCAGATAGAGAAGAATATAAACGGAATGGAGTCTGTAACAAAGCTTATATGTGGTGGTATGACCACAGAAGCTATTGCAATGAAAGCCTTGGAGGGTCTTGAACCGAACGTTCTTGATGATTTTGAGGTTAATTATCGTTGCGATTGTTCGAGGGAAAGAGTAGAGAATGCTCTTATATCTTTGGGCAGGGCAGAACTTGAAGATCTTTCTAAAGATGGTGGTACTGACGTTGAGTGTCACTTCTGTGATAAGAAATATCACTTTACTCCTGAGGAGATTTTAGGGTTAATAAAAGAATAATATTTAATGAATATTTTATGTACACTATTCAAATGCCCGATAATAAAGCGTTTGCGGACTTAAACTTTTTTTGAGAAATTTCAAAAAAACTCTTGACAAATGGCTTTGGATAGTGTATAATAAATATCGTCGCTGAGAGATACAACTCAAAACGACAGCTAACGGGAGCATAGCTCAGCTGGGAGAGCATCTGCCTTACAAGCAGAGGGTCACAGGTTCGAGCCCTGTTGTTCCCACCAATTATTTCGTGACAGGTAAAGAGATTTGCCTGTCAATGATAATAATTATTCTTCATTCTCGGAGAGCTGAACTCGAAAAGTTTGAAGTTATTTTTTCAATGGCCGGGTAGTTCAGCTGGTTAGAACGCTAGCCTGTCACGCTAGAGGTCGTGGGTTCGAGCCCCATTCCGGTCGCCA